>CAYTQA010000362.1:1366-1862 GCA_964439495.1 uncultured Terriglobales bacterium
GCGACGGCCACAATTCCTCATGGCGTGAGGTGTCAAGCCTATCTGGATGCAGGAAAAGCTCCGTCAGGAAGCGGGCCGACGACATATGAGCCCAACTCCAACCCGGGTCTTCATCCCACTCATAATGCTCGTCCTCTGCTTTGCTTGTGTTGGACAACAACCATTCGATAGTCGCCACGACTTTGTAGGGGTTGAACGGACGATCACTCTTTAGCGTTTCGGTGAATGCATCCAACATCGACCGCAGGTAAGTCGGATGGAGTTCGAGCGACTGAAAGGATGTCAGATTATCACTGAAAAGCGCAGGATCTTCAGAAACCCACACCTGCAATTCCCGTCCTATTCCTGCGCGGCGCGGCATCTCCGGATGAGTTCGCAGCGGCGGCGCCCATTTTTTCAAATATACGACTAGATCTGGAATTGAGAATTTCTTTAGGTCCTCCTGAGTAATATCGCTGATGTGGTCTATCCACTGCACACTGCCAGTAGAAAACGC
>CAYTQA010000362.1:1872-3170 GCA_964439495.1 uncultured Terriglobales bacterium
GGGACCTACGGGCCCATACTTCTTCAAGAGTTCGTCAAGCTCTTTCCGCCGCTGCTCTCCGGCAATACTCGTCAGCACCGTCAGCCATCCGAGCCGCCATTGGTCCACTATCGAGCGCTCAGCTGCCTCGCGCTTATCGCCCTGAGCATCTAAGAAATTGGAATATTTGCTCAGATTCGGTCCGGCATCCACTATCGCCAATAGCCAATTGCGTGTCTCCTCTGGCAAGCCTAAGGCAAACCTGGACAAAAAGGCGTTAAACTCCGGGTTCCCCGATGGATGTTCGTAAAATGAATACTTCAAGACTAAGTCATTCACAGAATTTATTGGCAGATTGTCTGTCTGGGAGAGAGCGTAAAATTCCAGCCTCCGGAAAATCGGCCATCTATATTTCCCGAAGGCTGAAAGAACAATTCCATAGCCATTTTCATTGCCCTGCGCTACCTGCATTGCCGCATCCCTTGTCGCGGAAACCAGAGTATCCAGCAAATCGTCAAACGTCCCTGAGTCAACGCGCGGCCGCCAGATGAACGAGTAATCTTCCCCGTTTCCGCGCTCATTAACGTAAACCCTGACCGCCACATCCAATTTCTCCGAAAGAAGAGTCAAGAAATCTTTCGGACAAGCTTCGGCAAGCGCTCTCGAAATTTGAAGCAACAACCGTTGAATATGCCAGGAATCGATGCGGCTCACCGGAGTCCCACTCCCGCGCAACAGGCGGCCATCGCTCGACCTTGCGGGTACATCCGTTGGTTGGGGTGCGGCTCCAACATGCAGTACTGGGTCCAGGAGAGCTAATGCTGCATCCGGGCGTCCTCCCATGGCCAAATTGAGAATTACAGGAATCACCGTTTCCTCGTATAGCGCTATATACCTTTGCTGCCGTGACGCCCATTTCGCTTCTGCCAGCGCGACTTGGGCAGCCAGAGGAACCGGCAATTCAGCGGCAATTTGCAGTAATGCTTGATGGACATAGTGATTGTCGCTTTCGTACGCCTTAACATCGATTGCCCCGAATACAGCTTCGGGTGCTAGCGGGGCCATCCGTACCAAGTACTCGCCTTCCGGCCATCCAGGAAACCGAATTGAAGTTTTTTCAATTATCGCGGTTGGAGGATGAGAAAACCGGCCCTTCTTCTGAAGCGGCGCAATCCACTCAGGGCTCTTCAGCTTACCGAAGAAATATTCGTAGTTCCCGCCGCCCTTTGCCACTAATTCCAGCGCCTTTTCCACCATCTTGTCAGTGACCATGCTCCGCCTCCGCTACCAAAGCATCGATGGCGTCCAGATCAGCGACC
>CAYTQA010000363.1:0-3162 GCA_964439495.1 uncultured Terriglobales bacterium
TCAAGGATTCGGCGATTGTGGCGGCGGCAACGCTGTCGCACCGTTATATCTCCGACCGCTTCCTGCCGGACAAGGCCATTGATCTGGTGGACGAGGCGGCTGCCTCGCTGCGCATTCAGATTGATTCCATGCCGACTGAGATTGACCAGCTCGAACGCCGCGCCACGCAGCTTGAAATTGAAAAACAGGCGTTGAAGAAAGAAGACGATCCCAATTCCCGCGAGCGCCTGGGAGTTGTCGAGAAGGAGCTGGCGGGAATTCGTGAACGTTCAAATGCGCTGAAAGCGCGCTGGAAGGAAGAGAAGGCAGCGATTACCCGCATTCGCGAGCTCAAGGAAAAGATCGAGCAGTTGAAGCTGGAAGAGCAGGCGGAAGAGCGCAAGGGCAATCTGCAGCGCGTGGCCGAGATCCGCTATGGACTGCTGCGCCAGAGCGAGGCCGAATTGGCCAAATTGAGCGCCCAGGCCGACGGCAAGGCTTCGAGCAGCCGCATGCTCAAAGAGGAGGTGGACGAGGAAGACATCGCCCGCATCGTCTCCAAGTGGACAGGTATACCGGTGTCCAAGATGCTCGAAGGGGAAGTGAAGAAGCTGGTAAGGATGGAAGAGCGCCTGCGCCAGCGGGTGATTGGGCAGGACGAGGCACTCTCCCACGTGGCGAATGCGATTCGGCGTTCGCGGGCCGGCCTGAGCGACCCGCGTCGTCCGATTGGCTCCTTCATCTTTCTTGGCCCCACCGGGGTCGGTAAAACGGAATTAGCGCGGGCATTGGCGGAGTTTCTCTTTGACGATGAGCACGCCCTCATTCGTATAGACATGTCCGAGTACATGGAGAAGCACGCGGTCGCAAGGCTCATCGGGGCGCCTCCGGGATATGTAGGATACGACGAAGGCGGCCAGCTCACCGAAGCTGTGCGCCGGCGTCCGTATTCGGTCGTCCTCTTTGACGAGATCGAAAAGGCCCACGCCGACGTTTTCAACGTGCTGTTGCAAATCCTGGACGACGGCCGCCTGACCGACGGCCAGGGCCGCACCGTGGACTTCAAGAACACGGTCATCATCATGACCTCGAACCTCGGGGCGCAGCACCTGAACAGCGAAGGCCTCAGCAGTCCGGAGGCCTTTGAAGAGGCCCGGGAGCGCGTGATGGAGGTATTGCAGCAGCACTTCCGTCCGGAGTTCCTGAACCGCATTGACGATGTAATCATCTTCAATCCGCTCAGCGAGGCGCAATTGACGAAGATCATCGAACTGCGGCTGGCGGACCTGCGCAAGCTGTTGAGGGAGCGCAAGATCACCATCGAGGTGACCGACGCGGCAAAGGAGCTGATCTTCATCGAAGGCTACGATCGCGTCTATGGCGCGCGTCCGCTGAAACGGGCGATCCAGCGCCTTATTCAGGACCCGCTGGCCATGAAGATCCTCGATGGCGAGGTCCTGCATGGTGACCATGTGGTGGTGGATGTCGATCCGGCGAAACGGCAGCTCATGTTCAAAGTCACGCGTCATGCGGCTGAATCCCGCGAAGCGCATGAGCCGGAGACCATCGCGGCGCGATAAACGTTCCGGCGCCTTCGCGAACAGTCCGCGGCTCACCGAAGCAACAGCGCAAACAGTGCCCCGGCAGTGGCTACACCAAAGGTAAGCCATGCGACGTAATCGCCGGGGTGGCCGGAATGAAGGTCCTTCAAGGTCCGGTTCCCGAGTTCAAGCTGATGACCAAAGCGCAGCAGCGCGGGCACGCGTCTCCAATAGATTGAAACCAGCGCAAGCAGAATTGCCAACAGCGCCGAGAGGATGCCGCGAACTACCGGCCCGGCGTAGCCTGGCTCAGGGGTGAGGACGGGAATAGTGGTGGTCGCATTCGCCAGCACGTGGTTGATGTACTCGCCCTGGTTTTGAAATTGCAGGCTTGCGATTTCCGCCCGCTGGAAAAATGACAGAGGAAGAAGGCCGACCCCCATGCCCAGAACGATGAGGCCAGCAGCGGGAATAAGCAGGAAGGCCGCAACTCTGCCATGGGCCTCCCTGGTTTCCGGCTGTTCATCGCGTTGCGCCGATTCATCGGAGGGCGGCTGGTCTCCCCATCCCCAGAAGACGCGTCCGGTTGCGCGCAGCACTGCCCCCGCGGTCAGGATTCCGGCAAAGAGAGATAGCCATGAGATCCATCCATAATGCAGCGTCTCGCCCGCCGTCTCGATTCTTGCTGTTCCGGCGGCGGTGCCGAATGGAGGCAGTCCGGCCAGTCCGAGCGCGCCCAGCACAAAGAGGACGGCGGTAAATTTCAGCTTGCCGGCACGGCCAAAGAGCCTGCTTTCGCTGATGCTTTGCAGCCGATGCAGAAGAATGCCGGCGCAGAGGAACAGTCCCGCCTTGAATAATCCGTGGCTTACCAGGTAGATGGCAAAGCCGGCGAGCGCCCGCGGATTGAGCAGCCCTACGCCAACCAGCATTAAGCCGGCATGGCTGACGGTGGAGAAGGCCAGCATGCGCTTCAGGTGGTGTTGCGCGAAGCACATTACGCTGCCGACCACGGCGGTAAGCGCTCCCGCTCCCACCAGCAGGGCGCGCAGTTCACGGGTGTGCGGCGCAAGCGGGGTTTGAAACATCGTCCAGTAGATGCGCGCGACCGCATAGATCCCCAACTCGACCATCACTCCGGAAAAGAGGATACAAACCGGAGTAGGGGCCACGGCGTGGGCATCGGGCAGCCAAAAGTGAAAGGGGACGGTCGCCGACTTCACCAGAAACCCGGTCGCCAGAAAGAGAAACGCAATGGTGATGAGCGGATCGGTATGCTGGGAAAACGAATGGCCGATCTGCGCCATGTTCAGCGCGCCGGTCCGAGCATAGACGTAGGCCAGTCCGGTAAGGGTGATGAACGCGCCCACGGTATTAGTGACGGCGAAGTTGAACGCGCCCTGCAAGGGCGCTGGCTCCTCGGTTTTCAACCCGCAAAGCGCGAACGCGGTGGCGCCCATCAGCTCGAAGAATACGAACAGGTTGAACAGGTCTCCGGTAAAACTGAAGCCGCACATGGCGCCCATAAAGACGAGCATGAGCGGCTGAAAGTGGTTTTCGGCGGCATCGAAGTAGTGCCAGGAAAAGATGAGCGCCGCGAGCGTGAGCAGGCTGATCAGAACACCCAGTCCGGCGCCAAAAG
>CAYTQA010000364.1:0-3160 GCA_964439495.1 uncultured Terriglobales bacterium
GGGCTCGCAGACCTTCCTGGCTTCGGTCAGAAAGAACTTCGGCGAAGCCAAGGCCGAGGAAAGCGCCAAAAAGTAATCTTCACCGGCGCATATTGATTGAAGGCGATGGTCATGCAAGGCCATCGCCTTTCTATTTTCCGCCCAAAAACGTCCTTGCGCTTATCACTGCGGCAAATTCCCCTGCAAGTTACGTTAGGAGCAAGAAATCGTACAGGGCTGCCCGCCAGACCAAGGTACCTTCGACAACCACCCTGGCCCTGAAGGAAACTGGGATCCAGGCGGTTTCCACCGGAATTTACAAATTTCTGTGTAGCTCCCCCTTAAAACTGTGCTCTTATTATGGTGTCAGATTCACGACGCAAGGTCGTGGTTTAAGAGCCATCGGCGCTACCGGAACTAAGATTGCAAGAACCGCATCGGCCCGCATTCTCTTTAATGCGGAATAGTTTTATGCGCGGAACAGTTTGTAACTACGAGAGGTCCCTAGTTATGCTTCAACCAACCAGCAGGAAATTGGCGTTATGGCCGCGGTCGGGCTTCATCGCGCGTGTGGTCATGAGTTCGGTCGCGATCGCTCTTTTCAGCGCCGCGGCTTTCAGCCAGGCAAGGGACCGTATCACCCAGTCCGTTGATGAGTCGAGCATTTTCACCTTGCGGGGCGCGGTCCCCCCACAGGCCCGGGCCGAGCATGATCGTGGACCGGTGGCCGCCTCCATGAAGATGGAGCGCATGACCTTGACCCTGAAGCCCTCAACTGCCCAGCAGGAGAGCTTGAAATCATTTTTGGAGCAGCAGCAGGACCCGGCCTTCCCGAACTATCACAAGTGGCTCACGCCGGAGGAGTATGCGGAGCGCTTTGGCGTTAGTGAGAACGATTTCAATAAGGTCGTAAGCTGGCTTGAGCAGCAGGGATTTACGGTGGTTGAGCGCTCCCGCAGCCGCACCTGGATCGCCTTCAACGGCACGGCTGCGCAGGCCGCCGCCGCCTTTCACACCGAAATACACAAGTATGTGGTGAACGGCGAGGAGCGTTATGCGAATGCCACCGCGCCCGCAGTGCCCGCGGCCCTGGCCAATGTGGTGCAGGGAATCAAGCTCAACGATTTCAGGCCGAGGTCCAGGGTCATCCTGAAAAAGAAGCAGGCAAAGCCCGGCTTCACCTCCAGCATCTCCGGCAATCACTTTCTCGCTCCCGATGATTTCGCCACCATCTACGACCTGCAATCGCTTTATAGCAATGGAGTGGATGGCAGCGGACAGAAGATCGCGATTGTGGGCCAGACCAACGTCAATTTGAGCGACATCGATACCTTTCGCAGTGTCTCCAACCTGCAGAAGAACGATCCGCAGCTCCTTCTGGTCCCCGGCTCGAGCGACCCCGGGGTCCTCAGCAGCGACATTGGGGAGGCGGACCTGGACATTGAATGGGCAGGGGCGGTGGCGAGAAATGCCACCATGATTTACGTGTATTCGACAAACGTCTTTGATTCGCTCCAGTATACGGTCAGCCAGGACCTTGCCCCGGTGATCAGCATCAGCTATGGCGATTGTGAGGCCAACTTCAGCCAGTCGGAGATCAATTCACTGGTCTCTCTCGGACAACAGGCCAACGCGCAGGGGCAGACCATCGTCGCGGCCTCTGGAGATACCGGAGCGGCCGACTGCGATTATCCCAAAACTGCAACTTCGCAGGTCACCAGCGCTACCCACGGTCTGGCAGTGGATGTGCCCGCCAGCCTGGCCTCTGTGACCGGAGTGGGAGGAAGCGAGTTCAACGAAGGCTCCGGCACTTATTGGAACACCACCAATAACGCCAGCAATGGCTCCGCGATCTCCTATATCCCCGAGATCGCCTGGAACGACACCACCTTCCAGATCGCGAACGGAGGCTCTTTATCCGCCAGCGGTGGTGGCGTGAGCACGCTCTTTTCCAAACCTGCATGGCAAAGCGGGACAGGCGTGCCCGCTGATTCTCAACGCGATGTGCCGGACGTCTCGCTCACTGCCTCCGCGGACCATGATGGCTATCTCATCTGCTCCCAGGGTAGCTGCGTGAACGGATATCGGAGGGCGGATAATACTTTGACCGTCTTTGGAGGTACCTCTGCAGGCGCTCCCACATTTGCCGGCATAGTTACGTTATTGAATCAAAAAAACAATTCGGCCATTGGCAACGTGAATCCCACGCTCTATACCCTTGCGGGGAGCACGCCCAGCGCCTTTCACGACATTACCAGCGGCGATAATAAGGTCCCCTGTACCGCCGGCTCACCGAATTGTCCAAGCGGTGGCGGTTCCATTGGATACAGTGCGGGAACGGGTTACGATCTGGCCACTGGCCTGGGCTCCCCGGACGCCTACAACCTGCTGACTGCGGTGACTCAGGCGTTGCCGCCCAATTTCCAGATTGCGAATACCGGCACTTCCAGCAGTCTGACGCTCACCCACGGCGGCTCCCCCGGCAGCATCACCTTCTCCGTAAAGGGACAGAATGGCTTCGCCAGCCCTGTGAACCTCACCTGTATCGTATCTTCCACGCTGGGTGGCACCGCTTGTGCCATGACCCCCGCCAGCCTCACTCCCGATGGCACGGCCACCCTTACCGTGACCCCGCCCGCCACGCTCTCCAGCCTGCCGCGCTCCCGTTTTGGCTGGGAGGCCGGTACTACCTTCGTCTTTCTCGCCGGTCTATGGATCAGCTCATGCCAACGGCAGGAGGAAGGTGGAAAAAAGCGGAGACGCCTTCTGTGGAATGTGCTGTCCATTCTCACGCTGATTACATTTGTGGGAGCGATAGTGGCCTGTGGCGGTGGTGGAAGCAGCAGCAAGTCAAACACTACCACCCCCCCGCCGCCCGTGGTGACCGTGACCTCGCTTTCCGGGACGGTCACCGTGCAGGCATCCAGCGGCAACATAACCCATGCCATCTCCATTCCGGTGACGGTGAACTAAAAGCCGATTAGAGTGGAGGAGAGAAGACGCTCTTCCACGCCCAATTGTCATTCCCGATGGAGCGCAGCGACGAGGAATCCCTACCATTACCAGCTCTCTCCGCCATTTGTCATCCAGAGCGCCGCATCCTCTTTTACCTCTTTCTTAATAATCTTGTCATCCAGAGCGCCGCGCGAGGCGAGCTTGCGAGCCAAGCGCAAGCGAAGGA
>CAYTQA010000365.1:0-3127 GCA_964439495.1 uncultured Terriglobales bacterium
AGGAGATGGCGCGTTACGTGGAGCATGGGTTCCTCGATGCCGGACTCACCGGCCGCGACTGGGTGCTGGAGAGCGGGCTTGACGTCCATGCCGTCTGCGACCTGGTCTATGCCAAGCAAAGCCGCAGCAAGGTGCGTTGGGTATTGGCCGTGCCGGAGGATTCCAATTATCGAAAAGCCGAAGACCTGAAGAATTGCATCATCGCCACCGAGCTGGTGAGCACCACAAAAAAATATTTTGCCGAGAAGGGCGTGCCCGTAAAGGTAGAGTTCTCCTGGGGAGCGACCGAGGTAAAGCCGCCGATTCTCGCCGATGCCATCGTCGAGGTCACCGAGACCGGCAGTTCGCTCAAGGCGAACCGCCTGCGCATTATTGATACCGTGAGCGAATCCTATACTCAGCTCATCGCCAATAAAAAAGCCTGGGAAGACCCGGCAAAGCGGGAGAAGATCGAGAATATTGCCCTCATGCTGCGCGGCGCCATCGATGCCCAGGGACGCGTGGGGCTGATGCTGAATGTCCGCAAGCAGGACCTGGAGAAAGTGCTTTCGGTGCTGCCCGCGCTCAATAGTCCCACCATTTCCGAGCTCAGCAATGCGGAATGGGTGGCAGTGAATACCATCCTCGAAGAGAGCGTGGTGCGGGACGTATTGCCCAAGCTGAAGGCGGCCGGGGCCAGCGGCATCGTGGAATATCCCCTGAACAAGCTGGTGATGTGAGGGCGCGATGAAAGTGGTGGAAAGCCGGAAGGCAGCAAAGATTATCGCGCAACTTGCGAGCCGCGGCGCGGACAACATCGCGAAGGCGGAGCCGGCGGCGCGCAAGATCATCGCCGAGGTGCGCAGGAAGGGCGATGGGGCTTTGCGCAAGTACGGCGAGCAGTGGGAGCAGTTGAGCAAGTATCAGCCGCTTATCGTCTCCGATGAGGAGATGCGGGCCGCGTTGCAGGGCATCTCTCCCGGGTTGCGCGATGCGCTGGAGCGGGCGGCGGAAAACATTCGCCGCTTCTGCGAATGGCAAAAGCCGGCGGAGTGGATGCAACAGCAGCAGCCGGGCGTGCGCGTGGGACAGATCATACGCCCTCTTGATTCGGTGGGCTGCTATGTCCCCGGCGGACGCCATCCGCTGCCCTCCACCATGCTGATGACCGTGATTCCGGCGCAGGTCGCGGGCGTGAAGCGCATTGCGGTGGTCTCTCCCAAACCGGCGCTTGAGACCCTGGCCACGGCGGAGCTTCTGGGAGTCCGGGAGTTTTACCGGATCGGCGGGGCGCAGGCGGTTGCGGCCCTGGCTTATGGAACGAAGACGGTGCGGCCGGTGACCCGGATCGTCGGGCCGGGCAACAGCTACGTCACCGCAGCAAAAAAGCTGGTGAGCTTCGATTGCTCCATTGACATGCTCGCCGGGCCGACCGAGGTTGCAGTCGTGAGCGACAACGGTGACCCGCGGTTTATCGCTTCCGATCTGGTGGCGCAATCCGAGCATGATCCGGAGACGCTGGCCGTCTTCATCACCACCAACGCCGATCTGGCGAAGGCGGTCGCCAGCGAAAGCAAACGGCAGGCCCGGCAAAATCCCATCGCTAAAAAGTCATTGGAGCAAAATGCGGTCGCACTGATTACCGGCTCCAGGGAAGAATCGTTCGCCATCGCCAACGCCATTGCGCCGGAGCACATCACCATCGATTCCGAGGAGGACCTTGCTTCCATCACGGCGGCGGGATCGGTCTTCGTCGGCAGATGGTCGGCGCAGTCGGTCGGCGATTATGCCTCCGGGCCCAATCACACATTGCCGACCGGAGCGGTGGCGCGGTTCCGGGGCGGGCTGAGCGTTCTCGACTATATAAAGCCCATCACGGTGCAGGAGCTTTCACGCCAGGGGCTGGAGCAGGTCGCCGGTTGGGTCACCACCATGGCCACTGCCGAAGGGCTGCAAGCGCACGCCCAGTCGGTGACCATACGTTTGAATTCTGAATTACGGTAAGGACCACATGTCTTCCAATCAACCAGGCGCTCTCCAAGCCCGCGATGTAGTTGTAAGGATGAAGGAATACCATCCTCCTTTGAGCGGGCGCACGGGCATGCGCCTCGATTTTAACGAGAATACCCTCTCCTGTTCGCCGCGGGTTGCAGCCAGGTTGCGCGCGGTCGGCGCGGAAGGGCTTACGGTTTATCCGGAACGGGAGCCGGTGGAGGCGATTGCCGCGCAATATCTTGGATTGCAGAAAGAGCAGGTGCTTCTGACCAATGGCGTCGATGAGGCCATCCACCTGCTCTGCGAAACCTATCTCCAGCCCGGGGATGAAGTCCTGATCGTGGTACCTACCTTCTCCATGTATGAGATTTACGCCTCCAGCACCGGGGCGACGGTCGTAAGCATACAGGCCAATCCCGAAGAGGATTTTCGCTTTCCGGTGGAAGAGGTGCTGGCAAAGCTCCGCCCGCAAACGCGGCTGATTGCCTTTGCCACACCCAACAACCCCACCGGGACGGTGATCGATCGCAAGCAGATCGTGCGCATCCTCGAAGCAGCTCCGCAGTCCGCAGTGCTGGTGGATGAAGCCTATTTTGATTTCCATGGAAAGACCATGCTCGATGCAATCGGCGACTACCCGAACCTCTTTGTCGCGCGGACCTTCTCCAAGGCCTATGGACTGGCGGGATTGCGCGTCGGCATTCTGGCGGGGACGAATACGCACATGCGCATGGTGCGCAAGGTGAGCTCGCCTTATAACGTGAACGGGGTGGCCCTTGCCTGCCTGCAAGAGGCGCTGGCCGATCAGCAATTCATTTCAGATTACGTGGCGCAGATAAAAAGCGGACGCGCGCGCCTGCAGGATGAATTGCACAAATTGCAAATCCGCTTTTGGCCCAGCCAGGCAAATTTTGTGCTGCTGAAGATTGGCGCCCGGCACCGGGAGTTCGTACAGGCCATGCGGGAGCAGGGCATCCTGGTCCGCGACCGGAGCAGCGATCCGGGCTGCGCAGGCTGCGTGCGCATCACCATCGGCACCCGGGAACAGATGGACCGCCTGCTTCCCGCGCTGCACCAGGCCTTGTCCGTGATTCAGTGGACCCCGGCGCTCTCGGAGGCACATTCATGAGAAAGGCGCAGCTTGAGCGCAACA
>CAYTQA010000366.1:0-3115 GCA_964439495.1 uncultured Terriglobales bacterium
GTTTACTCGTCCTCGAACAGGAGCCGTTGTTGTTATGAAATCAAGCGCCGCGCGATGCCCTGGCTTGCTACAGGAAAGCTTCAAGATAAGCTGCCGCATCTAATTTCTTATTCGGCGCCTGACGCTACCGAGATGCCCGCCAGCAGCATGGGAGGGAATTATGCCATCAGAGGTTCTTCTAAGCGAGATCAATCGGGCCGCAGTCCCACTCACATTCGACGCTGGCGATTATGACCCATTACTGCGCTGGATCGGTGATCGCCGCCTGGTCCTGATTGGAGAGGCGTCTCACGGGACACACGATTTTTATCGGGAGCGGGCGCGCCTGACCCGTCGCCTGATCGAGGAAAAAGGATTCAACTTTATAGCGATCGAGGGCGACTGGCCCGATGCTTATCGTATCCACCGTTTTGTCCGCGGCACCGGCGCGGACCGCACGGCGCGAGAGGCCCTGGGCGATTTCACGCGTTTTCCTTCCTGGATGTGGCGCAACATGGACGTGCTCGCATTCATCGATTGGCTGCGCGAGTACAACCAGCGGCTCCCGCGGTTGGAGCAACGGACCGGCTTCTACGGCCTTGATCTCTACAGCCTGCATAGCTCGATGAAGGCCGTTCTCGATTACCTGGATAAAGTCGATCCGGAAGGCGCGGCGCGGGCCCGCTATCGCTATGCATGTTTCGACCAGTTCGGCGAGGACACGCAGGCATACGGTTATGCCGCGAACTTTGGCTTGACTCGGACCTGCGAAGACGAGGTCATAGGCCAGCTCGTTGAAATGCGGCGCAGGAGCGCCGAGCTGGCGTCGCGCGATGGGCGCGTGGAGCCCGAGGATTTCTTCTTCGCGGAGCAGAACGCCCGCCTTGTAAAGAACGCCGAGCGATATTACCGGACAATGTTTGCCGGACGCGCCGAATCATGGAATGTCCGCGACCGGCACATGGCGGAGACGCTCGATCTGCTGATGCAGCATCGGCCCCAGGCGAAAGTCGTGGTGTGGGCGCACAACTCGCATCTCGGAGATGCCCGCGCCACGGAGATGGCGGCCATGGGCGAGATCAACCTGGGCCAGCTGACGCGGGAACGCTATGGCGGCGACACATTTCTGCTCGGCTTCACCACCTATTCGGGCGAGGTTACCGCAGCCTCGGCTTGGGACGGGCTGGCGGAGCGCAAGAGCGTGCGTCCGGCGCTGGAGCGAAGCTACGAACTGCTGTTTCATCAAACCGGCATTCCCGCCTTTTCGCTTCGGCTGCACGACGATAAAGTCGCGCACGCCCTGCGCGGGCCGCTCCTGGAACGGGCCATAGGAGTGATCTATCTGCCGCAAAGCGAGCGGCTAAGCCATTACTTTGAATGCCAGCTACCCAGGCAGTTCGATGCCGTGGTCCACATCGACCGCACCCAGGCGCTGATTCCGCTTGAACGGATCAGCACATGGGAGGCAGGAGAGGCGCCGGAAACCTATCCATTCGCGGTGTAAAGCAAATCCGGCGTGACTGCCTGCCCATATACCCGGAACGCATTCACGGATTTTGCGCTGAACCGGCCCGCGCCAATCGGTAATTGTTGACAATCGAACGTGGTTTGCGAATGATGGCGGGTGTGTTCGTTCTGCTCTCCTGGCGTTGGGATACTGGGTAAACCCCTACTGGTATCTGTTCACCGGATTTCTTGGGCTGAACCTGTTGCAATCGGCATTCACTGGGTGGTGTCCGGGAATGTGGTTCCTGGGAAAGCTTGGGCTGAAACCGGCGGGTGGAGTATAAAATAAAAGTTGATGCCGGGTTGGGTTTCAATCCTTATACTTCTGGTCGTCTACTTATTGTTGACGCGATGGCTCCTGCCCCGGCTCGGCGTTCCCACTTGAGGAAGCCGAGGGCGCACCGGGTCCCGGTGCGGCATCAACACTGGGCAAGATCCGTCCATGGGTCCGCCAACTTCCGATACCAATAATCGATCCTGAGCTGCTTATGTGGCACAGCCGTCCCCGGCTCTGGTGGTTATTCCATAGTGCTTTAGCTGGTGTGCTCCGCTATCTCTTTTCTGAGAGCAACTCTGGACGAAATCCCCGATTCTAAGTGCTAGAGGATTTGCATGCTTAGAGTTGCACGGGAGGGCAGGTTCAATTATCGGCTCATTGTCCAAGGTATCCTTTGCCTTTCCATGTTCGCTATCGGCTGTGGCGGCGGTGGAAATACTTTTCAATCCAAAAGCACGCCAACACCCACGCCGACTCCGACCCCTACGCCCACTCCAACCCCAACTCCTACGCCCACCCCTACACCGACCCCTACTCCCAGCCTCACGCCCGGGGTTTTGGGTCATGTGATTGTGGTGGTCATGCAAAACGGCACCTTCGATCACTTTTTTGGGGTTTATCCCGCAAAGAACGGCAATACAGTAGAGGGGCTCGGCCCGAGTGACCTCGGATATACAGAGACCGATTCCAATGGGAAGTCAGTAACGCCCTTTGATCTTGGCAATACCATCCCGCCCAACCTGCCGGAGGGCTGGACTCCCTATAACAGTGTTCTCGACAATGGCCTTATGGACAAATTCGCCTACTACAATGGCGATATCTCCATGGGGTATTACTGTCTCCTTGGGGTGAGTGGCTGCACTCTGGGCGCTACAGGGATGGATATTTTCTGGGGATTCGCAGATCAGTATGCGCTGGCCGACCACTATTTCTCCTCTTCGCTAGGGGAGGCGCCCACAAATCAGTTGTATATGGTCGCCGCCAATGATCTGGACCGCAACTTCAGCGTGATGCCGTACTATGGACCCTGCAATCTGCTGGATAATGGCCAGCCCGATCCCAGCGCCAAGCCTTATACCTTCCCGAGTGTGGCCGATCAGCTAATCGCCAAGGGCATTCCTTGGGGGGTCTTCCACGAAGGCTATAATGACGCGCTGAGTGGGAATTGCGGCTCCTTCCAGGCCAACCACGATCCCTTTCAGTACCTCAGCTCCATCGAAAAAACCTCACAGAAGAGCAACATCCAGGACTTCTCCAATTTCGCCGTCCAACTCCAGAACGGCACATTGCCCGCCTTTTCGCTGGTGATTCCGCGGCCGAAGGACGACCTGCACCCCGGATACAGCGAGCCCG
>CAYTQA010000367.1:0-219 GCA_964439495.1 uncultured Terriglobales bacterium
TGCCGTCGGCGAGCGGGTGCGCGTGGTATTGCAGCGCGTAGAGCGCGCGGCCAAGGGTCCGCAGGTAGTGGTCTCGCGCGCCGCGCCCGAGCTGGTGCAGCACCTGTTTCAGACGGAAGTTCCCGAAATCTACGATGGCACGGTTGTGATTCGCGCGATTGCGCGCGAAGCCGGCGAGCGCACCAAGATCGCGGTGATGTCCAAGGACAAGGACGTGGA
>CAYTQA010000367.1:229-3111 GCA_964439495.1 uncultured Terriglobales bacterium
GCATGCGTCGGCATGAAGGGAATGCGCGTGCAATCGATCATTCGCGAGCTGCGCGGCGAAAAGATCGACATTATCGAATATCACGAGGATGCCGTCTCCTTCGCCGAAAAGGCATTGCAGCCCGCGAAGGTAAGCCGGGTCACGGTCGTCGATTCACAGGACAAGCACCTGGAAGTGGTGGTGGACGATTCGCAGCTCTCCCTCGCGATTGGGAAAAAGGGACAGAACGTCCGTCTTGCCGCCAAACTGCTGGGATGGAAGATCGACATCAAGAGCGAGGAAGAGAAGCGGCAGGAAGTCGAGCAGCAGATGCAGGCGCTGGTCGGGACCTCAACTCCGCTCGAAAGAGTTACCGAGCTGGGTGAGCCGATCATCGAGAAGCTGGTTGCCGCCGGTATTACCACCGTCGAAAGCCTGGCGGACATGACGCCGGAGCAGTTGGAAGAGGTGCCCGGCATCGGCGCCAAAACGGTTGAGAAAATCAGTATCGCGGTGAATAATTACTTCTCCAATCTGGAAGGCGCAGAGGCGAGCGACGTGGCGGCCAATCCTGACGCTGAGGTCATGGAAGCAGCCGAAGGCGTGGAAGCGGGCAGTGATGCCACTGCTCCGCAGGCTGGCTCTTCGGAGTATGAAGAGGCCGCAGAAACCGGCCAGGGTCTGGAAGCAGCGGCCATTGCCGGAGTGGAGAATGCTCCGCCGGCCGATCTTGCGGAGGTGCATGTGCATGGCGAAGAGCCCGTGCCTTCCCCCGAAGATGTTGCGGCCCCTGAAGAGCCGGAGCCGGAAGAGGCCAGCAAGCCGGAGCATTTGAAGTAACAATCAGGTCCAGCCGAAGTGGATGGGCAGGTAGAACTTATCAGGGCCAAAGGCCCGATTCAGAATGAATTCCGTGGGGTAGCAATGAGAGCTTAGCGGAAATCGGAGAGACGTAGGACGGATGAGCAAGATTCGAATCAACGATCTGGCAAGAGAACTGGAAGTTAAAAGCAAGGCAATCCTGGACATCCTGCCAGCTGTTGGTGTGACGGAAAAGAAGACCCATTCCAGTTCACTCGAAGCAGATGAAGCCGAGGTGGTGCGTAAGCACTTTTCCGGGCAGGGGACTGGAAGCAAGGACGACAGGTCCGCGCGTGGCGGCGTGGATGGGATCAAGACCAAAATCGATCTTTCCAAAATATCCAAGCCGGGCGATGTACTGGCTGCCCTCCGAAACAAAGTAGAAGCTCCATCCGCTCCGCCTGCGACCCAAAAGCCCGCTGCTCCAGCTCCGCCTGCTGCAACCAAGCCGTCCGCACCGGCGGCAACGCCGCCCAGGCCATCCGCGCCTGCAACGGCCGCGCCTCCTGCTTCCAAGGCCCCTGCTGCGCCTGTGATTGCACCCCCGGCAGCTCCAGTGAGCTCTGCTCCGGCCGCTCCGGTGCCGGTGGAATCCCGGTCTGCTGCTCCGAGTGCGCCAGCAGAGGCTGCTGAAGCTCCAGTACGTCCTGCGGCGACAGCTCCTGCTGCTTCTCCGGCCAGTCCAGCTTCAGCCCAGCCACCGGCAGCGAACAAGCCGGCTGCGCCAGTAATCAATAAGCCGATTGCGCCAGTGGCCAACAAACCTGCAGCGCCGCAACCTTCAGGTCCGCCCGCACAACCTGCTGCGCCAGCGCGGCGACTCATTACTCCTCAAACTGGTCCACGTCCGGTTTATACCGCTCCAGTCGTGCCGCAGCGGCCGGCAGCTCCCGCGGGAGCGCAGCCCGGGGCGCAAGCTCCGCCCCAGGGCGCACGTCCGGGTGGAGGATTGCCGGTCCGGGGACAGCCGATATTCCAGCGTCGTCCTCAACAAGGTGCGCCACCTTCCGGGAACCGTCCTCCATTTGCTCCCGGTGGACGCCGTCCGATGCATCCCACGCGGCAAGTCCCGGGCGGTCCGCGGCCTCCCATGAGTGGACGCCCAGGTATGGGACGTCCCGGCATGGGCGCGGTATTGGAACCACCACCGCCATCCGCTCCGGGCACGCGTCCGGGAGGAGCGCGTCCCGGAGCAAATCGCCGCCCCGGACAGCGTTATATCCCCAGGGTGCAGGAAGGCCCGATGAAGGGCTTTACGCCGCCTCCGCGTTATGGCATCACTGCCACGGCGGAGCCGCTGCCGATTACACGGGCCATTACTATTACGGAAGGGATCAGCGTTAAAGACCTGGCGGAGAAGCTCGACGTTCGCGCCAAGGACGTCATCGCCCGCCTGCTGCAACGCGGCGTTATGGCCACCGTCAATCAGACCCTTGACGCCGATCTTGCCATTGAAATAGCGCGGCAGCTCGGGGCCGATGCCGGGGTCATCAGCTTTGAAGAGCAGATGGCCCAGGACATGGCCGAAACCATCGGTTCCACCGATGGCGCGGAAATTGCCGCTGCAACACGTCCACCGGTGGTGACCATCATGGGCCACGTCGACCATGGCAAGACCTCGCTGCTCGATGCCATTCGCGAAACCAATGTGGCGGGCGGCGAAGCCGGCGGCATCACGCAGCACATTGGCGCCTACAAGGTGAAGATCACGAAGGAAGACTCGCCTGCCTATGGGCGCGAGATCGTCTTCCTGGATACTCCGGGTCACGAAGCCTTTACCCGTATGCGCGCGCGCGGGGCCAAGGTAACCGATATCGTAGTAGTCGTTGTCGCCGCCGATGATGGAGTGATGCCGCAGACCATCGAGGCCATCGATCACGCCAAAGCGGCGAATGTTCCCATCATTGTTGCGGTCAATAAGATTGACAAGCCGGATGCCATGCCCGAGCGCGTGAAAAAGCAGCTTGCCGATCGCGGATTGATGCCGGAAGCATGGGGCGGGACCACGGTATTTGTGGACGTCTCCGCCAAGAAGAAGACCA
>CAYTQA010000368.1:0-1858 GCA_964439495.1 uncultured Terriglobales bacterium
TATGCGCCGCTTGAATCCGGCCAGTAAATCGCCGCTCTAGTGGGTCCCGCTGGTGGTCTCCAGCCTGGGAGCGAAGTATCCCTTGCGGGCGCGTACCCTGTACTTCTTGTTAGTTGCGGCCAGTTGAATGCTGCGATAACGGCCGTCGGCCACGAAATCCGCGGGCTTATAGGAAATCGAATATTGGCTGCGAAGCTCTTCCTGGATCGATGAAAAGGCGTTGGCGACGTCTTCGATCTTAAAAGGGAAGAAGGGGCGGCCGCCGGTGGCGTCGGCGATGCGCTCCATGATCTTGTCCCCGCGGGTTTTAATTCCGCTGATGTTGGTGCTGATGGTATACACGATCACTTCAGCGCGCTGCGCCATCTCAATGGCTTCCTCCCGCGTCACCCGGCTCTGGTTGTCCTCTCCATCGGAAAGCAGAATAATGGCGCGCCGGGTCGCGACCGGGGACCGATCGCGGATTTTGAGCAGCTTGTCGCGGCAGGCCCCGTAGAGCGCATCGTACAGGGCGGTCCCGCCGCCGGCCCGCAGCATGCGCACCCCATTCGCCAGCTTCCCGGTATCGTTGGTGAAATCCTGGGTGATCTCCGGAGTGGTATCGAAGCCGATCACGAATGCCTGGTCGCGTCCCGGACGGATGATCTGGTTGAAAAATTCGATGGCCGCCTGTTGCTCGAAGGTGAAGCGGTCGCGAATGGAGTTGCTGGCATCGATCAGCAGGCCCACGCGCAAGGGCAGGTCAGTCTCGGTGCGGAATTCTTCTATCTTCGCCGGCGGCTTGTTGTCGTCCAGCAGGCTTACGTCGTCCTGCCGAAGGTTCTTGATGAAGTGCCCGTGTTTGTCGGTTACGGTAAATACCAGGTTCACTTCATTGACGACCGTATGGAGGGTGGTGGCCGGCGCCTCCGCATTGGCCTGTGCGCCGCCCGCCGTCTGCGCGTCCGGGGTCTTCTCCGCGCTTTGTTGAGCTGACGTGGAAGCCGAACTGGGCGAGGCTGCGCCGGAGGTTTGCGCCATGGCCCAGGGACCCAGGGCCAGCAGGATTACAATGAATTTCCGCAACATGGAATCTTTATTATAGTTGTGCGGTCGCGCAAACGCAGCCGGTTTTTCACCAACCGTGGACTGACTCCTTTGGTAACGCCGCACCGACTGCCTCCACATTGCGGTTTCGAGAACACGACACGCAACAGGCCAGGGTTTTTACCCCTGCCGAAAAGAATCGAACCGGAATTTGTACCGCTCTGCCGAAGGCCGGAGCGCAGCATGGCGGAGCGTAAAGCAGAGGCTGAAGCCGGTCTATATGAGCGACGAGCGGCATGGCTGAAAGCCATGCCCTGTTACGTATCGCAATCGCTTCCATTTTTTTTTGACCATGAGACACGTATGTCAATCCCTTCATTTTGTTTGAAACAGGACAGGCCATGCCCGGTTACGTATCGCAAGCCCTCGAATATTTTTTTTGCGCATGTTGCGAGAGCGTCATGAATTAAAGAACCCCTTCATTGCGCTCGGGACAGTTCTCCGATATAGCCAGCGGCAAAAACTCGAAACTGAAAACTGAAAATTCGAAACTGCTTTTTTAAAGCTGATGTGGCGAAAGACTGCCGGCCCAGCAAGCTGCGCCGAGGGATAATATCCCGTTGTCCCGATACGCCTCTGAGTTCGTATCCAGCCATTCGCCACATCGGCCACGGAACGCGTTCCTGTTATTTAGACTTTTAAACCGCGAATGGGTGAGCAGCTTATGCGGAAGGGACGCCGCGCGGCTTCACATGGGTGCGAATGAAATTGATGATGGATTCCATCGGCGTGCCCGGTCCGAAGATGCCCTGCACCCCTTGCGAGTTCAGGG
>CAYTQA010000368.1:1868-3102 GCA_964439495.1 uncultured Terriglobales bacterium
CCACCAGCACGTCGTCCATCCCCTTGTCCTTCATGAGCTGCATTACGCGCGGCACGATCGCATTGTGCGCGCCGGAGAGGATGGAGAGGCCGATTACGTTCACGTCCTCCTGCAAGGCGGCGTTTACGATCATCTCCGGCGTCTGCCGCAGACCGGTATAGATGACCTCCATGCCGGCGTCGCGCAGGGCGCGGGCGATTACCTTGGCTCCGCGGTCGTGCCCGTCGAGGCCTGGCTTTGCCACCAATACCCGGATTTTTGTTTGCGTGGGTTCAGCGCTCATCGCTCGGGGATCCAAAACTGCATAGCATACACTATCTGATGCCGGGCCGGCCCTGCGTGGCCTGGAGCGCGCGAGATTCCTTAAAGTTCGACGGGCTGCTCCAGCGAGCGCCACATATACCAGCAGGCCACCGAGCAATACGGATGCCAGCCTTTCGCCAGCCTCTGCATGGTCACCGGCTTGGGCAGCACCTTCATGCCATAGGCCTTGCGCATGGCGGCGCGAATGCCGAGATCGCCCACCGGCAAAACATTTTCCCGCCGCAGGGCGAACATCAGGAACATGTGCGCCGTCCACACGCCAATGCCCTTGATCTGCGTGAGCTGCGCGATCACCTCTTCATCCGTGAGTTGCGGCAGGTTGTCAAAGTTTACCTTGCCCGCCTTTACCTTTTTTGCCAGGTCGCGGATATAAGTAAGCTTCTGCTGCGAGAGGCCTACGGCGCGCATCTGCGGCGCGCGCAGCTTCAGGATGGACTCGGGCGTGAGTTGGCCTCCGGCCTTCTCCAGCAGCCGGTTGAAGATGGTGGTCGCCGCCTTGCCGTGCAGTTGCTGAAAGACGATGGAGCGCACCAGCGTGGCGAAGACCGGCTCGCGATACTGCATCTCGTACGGTCCCACGCGCTCGATGATTGCGGCCAGCACCGGATCGCTGGTCCTGAGATGAGCAAGGGCCTGCTCCGCCGGTGTCAATAAAGTCTTTTCGACGGCGGCATCGGACCGGCATCCGAATTGGCTGGCCGTCGCCTGGCGTTTCTTCTTCACGGCACTTATTGTAGCCCAGAGACCCGGGGCGGGAATTCGGAGTGGGGAATTCGTAGCGAGGGAATGCAATCGGCCAATCCACGAATCGGGCCGCATAGGCTAGAATAGAAACCAGCCCCGCTGGTCCCAGCAATGCGGAGAGATGGCCGAGTGGCTGAAGGCGCACGCTTGGAAAGCGTGTATACCT
>CAYTQA010000369.1:0-373 GCA_964439495.1 uncultured Terriglobales bacterium
CGTCGCTTCGTCTGCGAACTGAGCGTCGTCGAGGACAAAGAGCAGGGGTTTTTCCGGAAGGCGCAGTATCTCCGAGGCGCTGAAGCGCTCATGCGGAGCAGGGACGGGCATGGGAGTGGTCGCCTGCACCACCAGCGTAATGGCCGCCAGCGCCGCCACCACATAGCTCAATAAAATTACATTTCCCTGCAAGAGGTTGGCGGCGATAAACGGCGTGAGCAGGCCTCCAAAGCCGAAAAAGACGTGGGCGAAATTCAGCATCGAGCCCCGCTTCTCTTCGCCGACATCGCTGACCAGATTGTTGGAGGCGGTGACGATGGTCCCGCCTCCCAGGCCAAGAATGAACATGCAGACCATAATCATGCCCGCGCCG
>CAYTQA010000369.1:383-3092 GCA_964439495.1 uncultured Terriglobales bacterium
ATTGGGCAGGCCGATGAGCGAGATCACGATCAACCCCATGCCAATGATCAGGCCGGTCTTTTTCCCTTTGTTGTCAATTAAAGGGCCAGTGGTGACCGACGCCAGCATCAGCCCAAGGGCCTGCATAGAGGCGATGCTGCCGTTCTGTTCCGGCGTGAGATGAAAGCGGGCAGAGAGGTCGGGCAGCAACGTCCCCAGCATGGAGGCGATGGTCCCATAGATGAATAGGCCAAGGATGGCGGCGACCATCAGGCGAGTGCTCGAAATTTTCGCCATTACATTCCTTAAGTTGATTTCAATATTGAATCTGGAATAGAAAGAAGAACAATTCAATCTTAGCTTACGGAGCGGGTGGTCAATGCGAGGGCCTCGTTTACCGTCCATTTCGGGATCGCGCCGGACCTGCTGGCGATGAGCGCGCCCACGCGATTGGCAAAATCAGCGATCTGCGCTGGGCTCCATCCGCAATCCCATCCATGGACAAAGGCCGCGGCGAAAGCGTCCCCTGCTCCCACGGTGTCCGCTACTTTCATGGGATAGCCGGGAGCGAGAAGAAATTCGTCCGCTATGAGCAGAGCGCATCCGTTCGCCCCACGGGTGACGCACACCGCCTCCAGACCGAAAGTGCCGGCGATGCTTCGGCAGAATTCCTCCAGCGAGGGGCCTTTCTGGTCGAGCATCTCCGCCACCGGGCGGACTTCATCTTCGTTCAGCTTTATCATGGTGGCCTTCGAGATGCACTCGCGCACCAGCGCCGGAGTGTAAGAGTTTACCCGCAAATTCACGTCATAGAAGCGGTGCCCCTGAGGGGCGGAGTCCAGCAGCTGCATGGTCAATTTATGTGCGGTGGGGCCGGTCTGCTGCAGCGTGCCGTAGTAAACCCAATCCGGCGCGGGATGAAGCAGCGACCTCATCTGGGATTGGTCGAGCCGCGGAAAATCGTAGGCGGCCATGCGATGAATTACAAAGGCAGGCTGCCAGGCGCTATCCAAAGTCACGGTCACCAGCCCGGTCGGCTGGTCCTTCACGCGGGCAACATAATCCGTGGAGAGTCCGATTTCAGACATGCGGTCCAGGACCCGTTGACCGCGAAGATCGGTCCCGACGGCGCTGACAAAGCAAACATCATGCCCCAGGTTTTTGATGTGGGCCGCGAAGTTGAAAGGAGCGCCGCCCAGGTGCTCTGTCTCGCCAATCACGTCCCAAAGAACTTCTCCGATGCTGATGACCTTCACAAAAGTCCGCTCCCCCAAAAAGGCCCGAGCTTAATGGCCGCGCGGCCGCGTGCCCGCCTGATTGCTCTCGCTGCCGGCATTATTTGCCCCTTCGGCGTGAAGGGCCCGGGTGCCGCGCCGGCCCAGGAAAAACATGAGAACACCAAAGATGAGCATCACGACTCCCCACCATAAATTGATGTTGATGTTCAACGAGCGCTGATAGAGGGCTTTGTTGCTGAGGGCGCCGAAAAGGAGCAGCAAGAACCCAAAGCAGGTGAATAACAAGCCTATCGGCAGTCGTATATCGAGTCCCATTGCATTCTCCTTATCTGAAGATAATATTCAGCAGCGCGGTCGCGGCCAGCACGATCACGCCCAGTATCACGGGCCGCTCATACCAGGGCAGGTGCTTTTCTTTCGGCTTCTCGGTGAGGGAATATACCAGGCCCACCAGCTTGCTCTCCTCCGCCGGCCGCGTGACCAGGCTCACCAGGATCGTGACCAGAAAGCATGTCGTCCAGGCGAAGATCGCGGTCCAGAAGTTTTGCGCCATCTCGCTCGGATAGACATGGATGTTCCCCAGCCATCCGCCCTTCACTCCGGGCACCGCGCCCGCGGGCAGCGTTAATCCATGATGCAGGGCGGCGGCGCAGGTACCCGCCAGCAGTCCGGTAAAGGCGCCATGTCCGGTGGTGCGCTTCCAGAACATGCCCAAAAGAAAGGTGGCGAAGAGCGGCGCATTCACGAAAGCAAAGACGAGTTGCAGCATGTCCATGATGTTGTTGAAGCGGGTCGCCATATAAGCAGCAGCCACCGACAATGCTATGCCGAAGACGGTGGCCATGCGCCCCATCCAGAGATAGTGCTGGTCACTGGCTTTGCGGTTTATATAAGACTGGTAGATATCGTAGGTCCAGACCGTATTGAAGGCGGTCACGTTTCCCGCCATGCCGGACATGAAGCTCGCCAGCAGCGCCGTCAATCCCAGGCCCAAGATTCCCGTTGGGAAGTAGTGCAGCAGCATGTTCGGGATCGCCAGATCATAGTCGAGTTGCGGCACGCCATTTTTATCGAGCACCGGAAGTCCGGTGGTCATATCCACCTTGGGAGGGATCAATCCCTGGCCCTGGCTAACTGCCGTATGGGAAAGCCGAGCGCCGTCGACAACCGTAGTCTGGTTCGGCAGGGCGATCGCAATCAGGCCAGGCAGGATCACCAAAACCGGAAAGAGCATCTTGGGAAAGGCGGCGATCAGCGGAGTGCGCCGCGCCGCGCTCATCGAATCGGCGGCCATGGCGCGTTGTACAACCAGAAAATCCGTGCACCAGTACCCGAACGAGAGGACGAAGCCCAATCCCATCGCCAGGCCGAACCATTCCACACCGAGCCGATTGGTATGCGCGCTTCCCATTCCCGCCCATGAATGCGTATAGCTGGGGCCCAGTTTGGCTTTGATGCCTTCCCACCCGCCAACATTTCTCAGTCCCAGCCA
>CAYTQA010000370.1:0-3069 GCA_964439495.1 uncultured Terriglobales bacterium
ATATTCAGCGGTGTGCGGTTTACAGGGGGAAGGTCAGGTCTATTTCTCAAACAACAGTAGGGACCAAATATAGGTGTCGACCGGCTATAAATTCTTTATAACTTCCAGATATACAATTTGTTTTATCTATGACTGTTCGCTGATGTGCCTGCAATATTTTCAAGCCGGACGCTGGAGGACAGAGCGGCTCTTCGCCTGGATGCACCACCTCCGCCGCGTCGCCACACGCTGGGAGTACCACATCGACAATTTCCTCGGCTTCGTCCATCTGCCTGCTTGCAAATCATGCTCAGGCCTTCAGTTCGGTTTCCGCTTGAATGTGTGCCAGAAGCCCTGCGCCATAACCGAGCTGATGGAGGCTTCTTTTGATTGAATTGACATGATGCCGCCAAGTGTATTTGCGGAGAACTTCCTTTCTCGCATTGTTTCCCAATGTAGATCGCCAATTAGGGTGTTCCACGAGGAATTTGATTCCCGCACTGAGTTCTCCAATGTCTCCTGGGGAAAAAAGCACGGCCAAAGAGCTCTCCTGCTGCCGAGGGTCACCTGCAACTAAAGCACTTGCTCGAATGTTACTTGTAAGAATTTGACCAATTTGACCCAACTCCGCTGCAATAATCGCTTTGTTCATCGCCATATATTCAAGCAATTTTGTTTCACAACCGGAGGAACGGCCACCATCAGCATCCAGGACATGCGAATAAACTAGGATATCCGAAGCAGCGAGAAATTCTGGGACTTCCTGCTGAAAAACGGCTCCTGTGAAATGACAAAACTGTTTACAATTTGCATCCGCCAAAATCTCTTTAAGCTTCGGTATTCCTAGTCCATCTCCAATGAACAAGAAATGCACTTTCTTCTCTACCAGCCAGTCACGGTCTTTATCTACTAAATGCCGGAAGGCCTGGGCCAATATCTCCGCTCCATGCCATTGGCCAAAAGCCAAGAAGCTTATTACAATCGCATCCGTGGGAATCGCTAACTCTTTCCTGACGGCTTCGCCGCGATGGCGATGCAGGAGCGAATCAAACGCTGCAGGGTCTATACAATTCGGATGAAGCAATGCTCGGGTTGGCTCAACGCCTCGTTCTACCAGCTCGTCCCGCAGCGCTTCAGACACGGTCACGACCAAGTGGGCATGCCTGAGACAAACATCCTCAGCTTTGAGGGCCATTTCGGGATTGGATAGCGAGTCGCCCCATTTTCCCGCCGCCCGTGCTTCTGAACCGTTATACTCCAGGACCAAAGGAATCTTGTGAGCGCGAGAAAGGACCACGCCGGCATAGTTGGCTAACGACATTCTCTGATAAATAAAACTGAACCCGCCGGTCTTTAGCCTGGGAAGCAATTGCTTAATGACGAGCTGATTGAATCGATAGTAATTGTAATCATGAGGAAGTCCATAGCTTGACGGAAGCATTAGTGGCAAAGGAATTACGTCCTGGCGAATATTTTCGTTCACCGTGGTCGATGCATAGACCACCATGAAGCCCTGGCTCCTCAATTCATTAATGAGCCCAGCAATGGGATCTGACGAGGCCTCAGCCTTCACCCCAAAATTCAGATCCGCATCTATATAAAAGACGCTGTTCCACGCGCTCGCTATCGCTTCAACGCGTGAACTCATCATGAGCTGGTCCATTTCGCGCTTGCTCCTGGCAGCGGCCCGGCGAATCGTGATTGAACAGTTTGCCAACGAAACCGAAGGAAGCAAGGCTTTCAGCCGTGAAAGCCGTCGGCGGCGCAAATCAGGATATATGACTTCAATACGTCTGACGTTGGACATGCCTGCGAGCAGCTTCAAAACAGGCAAAATCGTAAGGGTACTCTCATCCTCTATTGGGATGAAAAGAGCATCTGCATCAAGCTTGGAAAGCTTCGCAAACACCTTATGCGCGGGCAATCGCCGGAGCTCCGGGACGCTCAGAAAAGACACTTCTGGCCCGATCACAGTTGTCAAGGCAACTTGGAAATCACGCGAAAGCGGCGCGTTCACTAGAATGCAGTTGATAACCATCCTCCGAAATTCTCGTTCGCCCTTGGATTCATGCTCATCGTAACGAGACATGGTGCACACAATGGACGATCTCGGTTCATAGGGGCAAACCATCCCGTAACAGGCGGTAAAGGGCCCTGCCGGGCCTCCTAATGATACGTCGAAGATGCTTCTTTATGCGACTTTTCTGCTAAGGAGACTCTGAATAACTTCTCTGCAATCCACAGCGATTCGAGGGAGGGTACGGGTCAGGAGAGAGTATGGACGAACCGATGACTGCACCTGTTGCGGTGTCGTCATTCGTCGACGGCGTTGACATAAATTGGCATCGCAACAGCACGGCGGCATCGCTACTGCAAAGGCCCACCGTCAACCTATGAGGCGCGACGCGGCAAAAATCACTCCAAAATGGTCCCACGGAGCTCCTGTATGTGGCGACACAGAGGACACCTCCGTTCTGGGATCGCCGGCTTCTTTTGCGATTTGAGTTTTCTTGGCTTGGGTTTCCGCTTCATCCCACCAGTTCCCTAAATTCGGCATGTCTCAGGTGAGCGCCTGGCGTCCATTCATGATAGGCCAGCTCACATCTGCGCTCCGGTTTACCCATACGCATATTTTCATTTTGTCGGCGGTGAGAGGGTGTTTGTGCCACCGCGTCTCCGGCAGATTCGCGAAAGGACAGCTCTTACTTCGGAGTGGCTTTAGCTGCTCATGCAACTCTCGCCGATTCAGCGGATTGAGCCCGGCATTCACCGAATGGATGAACAGGAGGGAACCAGCAGGATATTTCGCCAGCTCCCTTGCGAGCATCCCGCCCACTTCAGGTGGAAACCCCTCCAGCGCACATTCATCCAATCCCGTAATCAACTCTGAGACGCCCTGCGGCCCCGGAATGTAGCCGCCAATGATGAATTTGCCCTGCGCTTTAAAATGCTTTTTTTGCCAGTGATCCGATTTTTCTCCTGGGTAATATGCGGAACTGGCCCGCTTTGCCACAATCCCTCCAATCCCAGCCCGCGCACCTGTCTTATGAATACATCCAGATCCACTGCGAAGTGCTGATTCAGGAGGAC
>CAYTQA010000371.1:0-3062 GCA_964439495.1 uncultured Terriglobales bacterium
ACTCTCGACCGTACACCTTTCCGCGGACTACACGGCGCCAATCCATTTATTCCGTTTTTCATTCAGCATCCATTTCACCCCGGAAAGCGGAAAGAAAACGTTCTGAAGCTGCGCAAGCCGGCGCGCAGGTCCAGCGATCCTGAATGATATTTGATTTGGAACTTATTAATTCCGCATGGTGTCTGAGGAACTTGTGTCTTATGCCGCCGATTTGTTTTGGCGACATTGACTGAATGAAGCCTCGATTCGTAACATAACGAGGCTGAATTGGGAGGGACGATGCTCAATATGGTTCGCACCATTGTTGCACTCACGTGCTTACTGTTGAGTAGCTTTGTATGGGCATCGGACGAGAGACGACTGCCTTATCCCTCGTATGACTATGAGGTCGCCAGCGCACATGAGATCAAGCCGCATCGCCGCACCATTCCGCTTGAGGGGGTGCGCCCTGGGTTCAATCAGCTTCGCCTCGCACTCATTGTCTCCCCAGCAGGCGACGTACTGAGTGCCGAGGCCGTCGGCGAAAACGAAATGCTAAGGTTCTGGCCACAGTTGAAGGGCGAGGTTCTTCAGTGGAAGTTCACACCGTTTGAAGAGAATGGGAAAGCTGTTATGGCAGAGGTCGAGGAGTATGTCGACCTTGTGCCGCCGGAACGATTGCCAAAAAAACACGTGGCTGCGCCGGTCCTTCAGCCAAACTCCAAAATAAGAATTGCGCTGAGGAGAACGGGATGCTTCGGCACTTGTCCTGACTACACCGTCACGATCAGCACAGATGGCATCGTCTTCGACGGACGGGCTTATATAGTTGCCTTCGGAAGACACACGGATAGGGTGGATGCTGATGAAGTTAGAAAGCTCGCAAAGAAGTTTGTCGCTGCCGATTTTTATTCCATGGACGCCGCATACCGCGCAGGAATGACAGATATGGCTACTTACATACTTTCCATTGCAATCGATGACCATACAAAAGAGGTGGTGGATTATGTCGGCTTCTCGGAGGGAATGCCGGCGATCATCTCCGAACTGGAAGATGAAGTCGATAACGTGGCGGGAACTCAGCGATGGATTACGGGCGGAGAGGGGCTGGTGCAGGTGTTGCAGGCGGAGAAATTCAACTTCAGGACCTACCAAGCGCAAATCATGCTGAAAGAAGCCGCAGGTCGCGGACAAACTGCAACTGTGCGGGAGTTTTTGGGGGCTGGGGTCCCGCTGGGGCTCGTGCCTGCTCCGATCTCCAACGAACCAGGCAGACTCGTGGGCAGTCCCTTTGAGGCCGGATGGCTTAACACTGCCAGCGGTCATTTGGAGACGCTGGAGCTTCTCATCGATGCGGGGGCGAGTAAAACCGACCAGGGCGATAAGGACCTGGCGCTGGCAGGCGCGGCTCGTTCAGGAAAAATAGAGGCGGTGCGGGCCTTGGTCGCCTATGGCGCCAATCCGAATGCCGATCTCAGCAAGCTGACCGTCACAGAAAACATCGCCGGGACAGCAAGGGAGAGAGATGGGGAGGGGAGTGTGCTGATCTCTGCCGCGGAGTCAGGGAATCCCGAGATGGTAAGGGAAATTCTGCGCTATCACCCTAAACTGGAGGCGCGAGATACCGAGGGAAAGACCGCCATGTTCGCTGCGGGAGACTATAACAACGAAGATAGAGATGGCGCGCGAGTGGAATGCGTACGTCTGCTTGCCCACGCCGGCGCCAATGTAAATGCGCGCGATGATGAAGGGAATACACCGCTGCACGAGACGTTCCTTACCGATGTGGAGGAGGAGTTGTTGAAGTTGGGCGCTGATGTGAATGCGCGCAATAAGGACGGCGAAACCCCTATCTTCACTACTGTGGATGATAATGCCATACCGCTATTCATCGAACATGGCGCTGACCTCACAATTCGCAACAACAAGGGTGAGACGGTGGTGGAAGCCGCTAAAGACAAAGGGCCGCTTCGGCAAAAGGCCCTCCGCGAAGCAATTCAGAAGTTGAAGCGGCGGCATTAGCAGCCATGGATTGGCAACTCCGGAGGCCGGAGCGTAGCGGGCGAGCGAGCAAATTCCAGAATCAAGACACGAATCTCCTCACATTGTGGAGCCATTACGAGGAGGCGGACGGCCGTTTCCAGCAAAATCACCTGAAAGGGCTAAAAAATGTTGTTGACAGCTCCGAAATGTAAATGTTTACATTGTCGCCCGGAGGCTTTCCCCAAATGCCGATAGAAGTTTCTCGTCGCCTGAAGCGTGGCGCACAAATTTCCATGGTTGCGATTTTGCTGAGTGCGTCCATGGCCTGGCCACAAACCGCAAAAGTAGATGTTTCCATGTCAAACCAGACGCTGGAGGGTTGGGGCACATCGCTCGCATGGTTTGGAAATGGCGTGGGATCATGGACGAACACAACGAACTACAACAACCTGATGAATACGCTGTTTAGCTCGAATTCGGGCCTGGGCCTGAGCTACCTGCGGTACAACATCGGCGGCGGGGACGATCCGCTTTGCGGCACATCGGGTCACTATGCCTGCATCACTCCCTCATACCACGCTACTCCCGGGTATGAGCCATCCAGCGGAAATTACGATTGGACCCAGGATGCGAACCAGCGCAAAGTAGCCACCAGCGCCCAGTCTTTGGGAGCGAATCTGTTTATGGCCGTCTCTTACTCCAGTCTTTATTGGATGACGAACAGCGGCACCAGCGAGGGAGGAGTAAGTGGCGCGGAAAACCTCGCCTCCGGGTATTACGGCACGGGTGCAGGCACGTTTGCCGATTACTTGACGACCGTGGCACAGCATTTCAGCAACACCTGGGGCATAACATTTCACCATATAGAACCGGTGAACGAGCCGGGACAGAGCTGGTGGCAGACGGGCGATACAAAGCAGGAAGGCTGCGGATTCAGCCTGGCCCACCAGGAAACCATCATTCAGAATGTGCTCGCCTCAATATCGAGCAAAGGCCTGACGGCAACTCAAGTCGCGGGCATGGATGAGTACCAGGAAGGGGCGCTGAACGCCAGCCCCAAAACCACCGCCTACGAGTTCTACAACTATGATTCCACCACG
>CAYTQA010000372.1:0-3052 GCA_964439495.1 uncultured Terriglobales bacterium
GGTCTTCATCAAGCACCTCCTTGGCCTTGGTGATATCCACATCGCCTCCGGAAGATTTGTTCCACGGAAGGACCGCCAGCCACTCGATATAGTTTCGTGTGACCGAGTAATCAGCCGCCATGGGAGACATGCGCCCAAGCCGGCCCAACTCCTTCATCGCCTCCTTCTTGACCTCTTCCGGCATCCCTGCCGCTTCCACTTTTTTCTTCAGCTCTTCCACATCGCGCTGGTTCTCGTCCTGCTCGCCCAGCTCTTTCTGGATGGCCTTCATCTGCTCGCGCAGGTAATAGTCGCGCTGGGATTGCTGCACCTGGTCCTGCACTTCGCTCTGGATTTTATTGCGAAGCTGCTGCACTTCAAGCTCTTTCGCCAGATGACGGTTCACCTTCTGAAGCCTGGAGACCACATCTGTAACTTCCAGGATCTCCTGCTTGTCCGTGGTGGAGAGTGAAGGCAGCGACGAGGCCACGAAATCCACCAGCCGCCCCGGCTCTTCAATGTTGATGGCTACAGTCTGGAGCTCGTCGGAAAGCGTCGAAGACCCCGCCACAATCTGCTGGAACAGGGTAAGTACGTTGCGTTGAAGCGCTTCAATCTCCGGGCTTTGCGGCGGAGTGACCTCGGCCAGCTGGGAGTAGTGGGCCTTCATGAACGGCGTAAGCTGGACATATTCGCCCAGGCGCACCCGTTCCGTGCCCTCGGTGAAAACAAAAAGGCTCTGGTTCGGCATCTTCACCACTTTGTGGACGGTGGCCAGGGTGCCAATACTGAACAGGTCAGCCGGCTGCGGGGAATCGATTCGGGCATCCCGCTGCGCCACGACGATGATCTGCTTTTCCTCTCCCAATGAATTAATAAGTTGTACCGAACTCTCCCGTCCTACCGTCAGCGGCAGGACTGCATGCGGAAACAGGACGGTATCGCGGACCGGAAGCACAGGCAATGGCCTGTTCTTCTGCGGTTCCTCCGCCTCTCCCTTACGTTCAGTACTGGTATTGCGTGTTTCGGTTGCCATAATTCCTTCTTTCAACTAGTCATTGGATTGCCGAACTGCCGCAAAAGATGCAGGATGCGCCCGCCAATGTCATAAAAGCTGAGTGCAGTATTGTAAATGTAAGTGTCCCGGTTGCAAAAGTTACGGAAGATGGAACGGATTCCTCAGGCAGAGCGGTAGATGCCCAGAATCTTCACAAATTCGCAAATCTCCTTTAGATGACGCAGTGCATTCTCGGCGTCCTGGTCGTCCCCGCGCATGATGTCCACATAGAACACATACTCCCACGGACGGCCTTTGACGGGGCGCGATTCAATCTTGCTCAGAGAAATGTCTCGCAGGGCAAAAACGCTCAATGCCTTGAACAGGGCCCCCGGCTGGTTGCCAATGGAAAAGGCCAGCGAGGTCTTATTGGCATTGGCCGCTACCCGGCGCTGCCGTGAGATCAGGAAGAAGCGGGTAAAGTTCTGCTTATTGTCCTCCAGACCGCTCTTCAGTATCCTGCCGCCATATTCGAGGGCGGCCTGGCGGCTGGCAATCGCCGCTGAGTCTTTCAGCTTCTGTTCGATCACGTGTTTGACGCTGCCCGCCGTATCGTAAAAGCTTACCGCCTCCACCCGCCGGGAATTACGGAAGAAATCCCGGCATTGGGCCAGGGCCACGGGATGCGAAAACACCCGGCGGACATCTGCCAGCCGCACTCCCGGAGGAGCAATGAGGTTGTGCCGTATCCGTAAATGGAACTCCTGCAGGATGTGCACCGGGTTCGCAAGTAGTAGATCGTAGTGCTCCGTCACCGGCCCGGCGAGAGAGTTTTCAATCGGGATCACGGCGCCATTGACTTTACGGTCGAGCAGCTTGCGAAATACATCCGCGGAAACAGCACAGGGGACCACGGAGCATCCAGGCAGCATCTTCAGTGCCGCCTCATGGCTGAACGAGCCAAATTCTCCCTGAACAGCAACTTTCATCTTGCCTGCTTTCTTTTTCATGGCATTAAAAACCTGCGGTCCGGAAACTCACAACCGCCTCGCAGCGCTCCTTGCACAGCTCCGCTGGGTAGCTGCCGGCGCGCTGCTCTCGATTTATTACAACCTCGTCCGGGAAATATGCACCCCATTATCAGCATAACCAAAAAGCTCAGGAAAGGAGGATAGCCTATGTTGTGGACACTCTTTGTCATCCTACTCGTTCTGTGGTTGGTCGGAGTAGTGAGCAGCTACACATTAGGAGGATTTATCCACCTGCTGCTCGTATTGGCGCTGGTTGCACTTGTTTTCCAGTTGCTCACTGGCCGCCGCTCGATCGCCTGAGCTTTGGCAATCAACATCAATCAAAGGGGGACGTGAAATCTATGGACAGCGATAAAGTGAAGGGAAAGATGGACGATGTCAAGGGCCGCGTAAAACGCCAAGTTGGCGAGTGGACCGGCGACAGCGAGATGCAGGCTGAAGGAGCCGGCGATCAACTCAAGGGCAAGGCTGAGAATGCCTGGGGCAAAGTGAAAGACGGGGCCCGCGACGTGGCTGACGATGTACGCCACGGGGCCGAGAAGCTGAAGCACAGCGCGGACCGCAAGGTCGACGACGTGGAAAACAAGAGAGACGAAGAGTTGGACCGTCAACGCAAACGGGATGTCGCCTAATTACCTTGCTTACTCAAAACGCGCCTCATGAGGCGCGTTTTTTGTTGCAGCTCCATCGGTTGCAGTTCCATCGGTTGCAGCTCCACCGCGGAGCAGTCCCTTAAAGTTTAAGCGAGTGGTTGGAGAGGATATCGGCCGCCAGGAACAGAAGGAACACCACCGAAATCACTCCATTCATGGTGAAAAATGCGGCATTCAGGCGGCTCAGGTCCGCGGCTCTTACCAGTGAATGCTCGTAAATCAGCAGCAGCGCCACCGCAAGCACGCCAATCAAAGCGAGCTTTCCCAATCCGAAGACCAGGATCAGGGCCAGCAGCAGTAGAAGCATCCCCAGATGCATACTGCGGGCGATCCACAGGGCGGAGGGGATCCCGAAGGCCCGGGGGACGGAGCAGAGCCCTGCCTGGCAATCG
>CAYTQA010000373.1:0-3049 GCA_964439495.1 uncultured Terriglobales bacterium
ATGAGGAGACTGGAGAGGTCACGGTCCACAAAATCTGGGCGGCGCACGATTGCGGCCGGGCGCTGAATCCGGTTTCGGTGGATGGGCAGGTCATCGGCTCCGTCTGGATGGGCCTGGGACAGGCCCTGCAGGAGGAGATGATCTGGAAAGACGGCCTGCTCATGAATCCGGGCTTGCTGGAGTACAAATCGCCCTCGGCCATCGAGTCTCCGGAGGTCGTCTCTTATATCGTGGAGAGCATCGATCCCGTAGGGCCGTTTGGGGCCAAGGAGGCCAGCGAAGGATCGCTCGCGGCCTGCATTCCCGCCATCGCCAATGCCATCCATGATGCGGTCGGCATCCGCCTGCGCGAAGCGCCCTTTACCCCGGAGCGCGTGCTGGCGGCGCTGCGCAGCCAGAAGTCGGATGGAAAAAAGGTAAATCTCTCGGGCGGCGTGGACCCGACCAATCCGCAAATATTTCGCGAGCATGGCGGGTCATTATGCTTTCGCGGCAAGGGTCCGGAGCGGCATCCGCTCGATCCGGCGCGAAAATCGGACTCGCGCGAACCTGGGGCGGGTGAGGATTGAGCCTTCCATCCTTCAAACTGCTGCGTCCGCGCTCCATTGAAGAAGCGGTGGAACACCTGAAGCGCCATGCCGGAGAGGTCCAGATCATCGCTGGCGGCACCGACCTGCTGCCCTCAATGAAGCAGAGGCTCTTTACCCCCGGCTATCTGCTCGATATCCGCGGCATCGAAGAGATGCGCAAGGTGAAGGTACAGCCCGGAGTGGGCATGGAGATTGGCGCGCTTACCACGCTGACGGCGCTCGAGGATTCGGAGTTTCTGCGCCGTCATTATCCGGTGCTGCGCGAGGCCATCATGACCGTGGCTTCTCCCATCCTGCGCAATATGGGGACCATTGGCGGCAACATCTGCCTGGACACGCGCTGCGTCTGGTATAACCAGTCGCTGCAGTGGCGCAAGTCTTGCGGCTTCTGCATAAAAAAAGATGGCGATCTCTGCCATGTTGCTCCCGGCGGGACAAAGTGCTGGGCGGCGTTTTCGGCGGACTCTCCGGCGGCATTGCTCTGCCTGAAGGCGGAGGTTGAGATCGCCGGACCGAAGGGCCAGCGTCGTCTGCCCATCGCCGAGCTTTATACCAATGAAGGCGATGCGCGCATGAAGCTGGGGCAGGATGAATTGCTCACGCGCATCTTTCTGCCCGAGAGCATGGCCGGATACAGCGGCGTCTATCGCAAGCTGCGCATCCGGGGATCGATCGATTATCCGCTGGCAGGCGTGGCGGTGGCGTTGAAGCGCAAAAGCGGCGCGCCCCGGAGCGGCGGAGGCACGGTGGAAGATCTGCGGGTCGCCATCACCGGAGTGAATCCAGCGCCCCTGCTTGTGGCCGATGCGCTGCATGTTGTGCTGGGAAAGAATGTGGACGAACACGCGGCCATGGTCGTCGGGGAGCTGGCTGCGAAAGTTGCCAAGCCGCTCACCACCTCCGCGCTGACCCCTGAATATCGCCGCGAGATGGTGCGGGTCTTCGCCAAAAGAGCGGTGCTCGCGGCCGCGAAGGCATAGCTGGTCGCGATGCAATTGCCCGTCGAGTTGCGGCAAGCCTTGGAGCGGGAGCTGGCTGGAGTCGATGGGCGCGAGTTGGCGAGGGCATCGGCGGAGCTTACCGAATCCTATCGTGGTGGAGGCGCCGGTAAGTGGGCGATCGCCTCACCGGCGCAGCGCGTCGCCTATGCCGCGGTGCGAATGCCAGCCACCTATGCCGCGAATCTTGCGGTAATGCGCGAACTGAAACTTCGCGCGCCAGAGACCAAAATTCATACCCTGCTCGATCTGGGCGCTGGACCGGGGACGGCCCTGTGGGCCGCCGCGCAATCATGGCCCGATTTGCAGCGTGCGACCCTGGTAGAGCGCGACATCGGCTTCATTGATCTGGGGAAGAGGCTTTCCGCGGAGACCGCCTTTCAGTTTGAATCGCAATGGATGGGCCAGGAGCTTCGCCAATTCACCGGAGGTCCGCACGATGCGGTGCTGCTCTCCTATGTGATCGGCGAGCTGCGGGAGGATGCTCTCCGCGAGCTGTTGCGGCGGGCATGGACGGCCACGGCGCAGGCGTTGCTCGTGATCGAGCCCGGCACCCCGGAAGGTTACCGGCGCGTCCTCGCCGCGCGTGAGTTTCTGATCGGACTGGGAGCGGAGCTGGCAGCGCCGTGCCCGCATGAGGAGGAATGTCCGATGTTGAGCAGGCCCGGTGAGTGGTGCCACTTTGCCGCGCGCGTGGAGCGCACAGCCATGCATCGCAAGATAAAGGGCGGAACCCTGGGACACGAGGATGAAAAGTTTTCTTACGTCATCTTCTGCCGGCAGCCGATGGCGCGGGCCGGGGCGCGTATCGTTCGCCATCCGCTTCGGCATAAGGGACATGTGCAGCTCGAACTCTGCGCGCGCGAAGGGCTGAAACGGGAGACCGTCACGCGCAAGGCCGGAGCATCGTATCGCGCCGCGCGCAATGCCGAATGGGGCGACGCATGGGAAGAAGAACCCCGGTCGGTCGCGCGCGAAAGTTCAGACGATGGATCTTGAGCGAGCGACCTCAAAATCCCATGATGTTGTAGCCGCAATCCACGTAAATGACCTCGCCGGTAATGCCGGTGCTTAAGTCGGAGGCGAGAAACAGCGCGGCGTCGCCAACTTCGGTGGTCTCCACGTTGCGCTTGAGCGGGGCGCGCTCGGCGTGGGACTTCAGCATCTCTCCCAGTCCCGAGATGCCGCGCGCGGCCAGGGTTTTGATGGGGCCGGCGGAGATGGCATTCACGCGAATCCTGTGCGCCCCGAGATCGGCGGCAAGGTAGCGCACGCTGGCCTCCAGCGCGGCCTTGGCCACGCCCATCACGTTATAGCGCGGCACAACCTTCTCGGCCCCGTAATAGCTCAGGGTGATCACGCTGCCGCCATCGGTCATCAATGGCGCCGCGGCGCGGGCCACCGCAATCAGGGAATAGACGCTCACATCATGGGCGATGCGGAAGCCCTCGCGCGAGGTCT
>CAYTQA010000374.1:0-3020 GCA_964439495.1 uncultured Terriglobales bacterium
TCATCAAGCGCGCCCAGGGCATAGATAGCACTGCTTCGAACAGAGGGGGCGGAATCTTCTAAAGCGTTTAGGAAGATACTCTTCAATCGGGATTTCTGGTGTGCCCCTTTCAGCGTCTTTAATTCAAGCATCTTTTGAAGGGTAAACAGTGCGGCCCCTCTGACAATGGCATCAGGACTGCGCAGTTTTGAGATAACGGCAGGCAATGAAAGCTCCCCATAACGCGCAAGGGCATTCGTTGCCATGTTACCGGTGCCAATCGTTCCGGCCAACGCGGGAATCGCTTCCGCATCGCGGAGATATGAAACCACCCCTATAACATCGCCATAGTAATTGAAATACTCCTCAAGCTCTGGGCCCTTTTGCGTTGGATGGGCTACATTCTGGTTCTCTAAAGCGAGCAAATTGATTAGCTCTTTTCGTACGAGGGCCTGTGCAGCCAAGTCGGGCGGAAGCTTTAGTTGTCCACGCTCCACCACACGAACTTGATTTGAAGGTTGTAGGAGCCGATAGAATCCTGTCCGGCGGAGCTTCCAGTCTGCGCTGGAAAGCTCCGTGTGAATCTTGGCGCGGCCACTTTCCGAAGAGTGCTGAAACGCTAATACCGGGGTTGAGAGCGCAATCAGCACGCCAAGGGCGAATTTGCGGACGCGGAACCAAAGCAACTTACTGCGCATACCCGCCAGCATGGTTTCTCCAATCCGCGTGAGTACAGCCTGTTCCACATGGCCCAGTCGACGGCTCGACATAATCCGCATAGGCGTTATTTGCTGCCTGAACCCAATCATTTACACCACTGACAACTTGCACATTGAATATCTGTTGGACTGACGAGTGGTTGAAAAGCAAAAAAGTGGACTCAGATCCTTCTATGCGACCACGGTGTATGCCGCCATTAGCCGTATATTGCTCATCTTTTCTGAGTAGTTCGACAGGATGCAGTCCGGCGGTGTCCTTCGCTACCATTTTAGCAATGACATCACCAGGCAAGGGAAAGCTTCAGTGTCCCGTCTGGAACTTCAGGGTCGATAGCGCGATCTGGTAGTCATACTGCGCGTTGGCGCTGCCGATGGCGGCCTCGGTCTGCTGAAGCTGCGCCTGGCTCAGCTCGACGATGGAACCCAGGCCGAGTTGATACCGGCTTTGCGCCAGATCGAGCGCGAGATTGGCCTGCTGCAGCAGTTGCCCAGCGACGTTCACCCGTTGAAACGAGGTATTGGCCTGAAGCCAGCTTACGCAGACGTCGCGGGCGATGCGGTTACGCAGATCGCGCACCTGCTCGCTGGCCGCCTGGGCGCGATAATCCGCCTCGCGAGCGCGCGCCGAAAACTCAAAACCATTGAAGATAGGGATGCTGATGTTGACGCCGGCAGCCCCATAGTCTGGAGACAAATGGCGATCGCGCACCGGCGCGCCGCCCCCGACTGCGAGGGCGCTGATGGTCGGGCGATAAAGGTCATGCTCGGCGTTGCGGAATTTTTCGGCGGCCTGCCATTGATCGTTGAAGGCAGCCAAGTCAGGACGCGATCGAAAGGCGTCCGCTGTAAGTTGATTTAAATCCTGCGGTGGAAGCGCCAGCGCTTGGGGATTCGGTTCCTCCACGAGCTGATAAGGCTGTTGCTTCTCCTGGCCAAGCAGGGTATTGAGGTTGGCCATTGCCTCGTCCAATTGGTTAGCGGCGTTCAGCTCCAGCAACTTTGCCTGGGCAAGGTTCACGTTGGCGAAGCTGAGATCAAGGTCCGATTTGGGCTTTGCATTGGTCAGCGCCTGCACCTGGTCCACCGTGAGCTGACGGGCAGAGACGGTCTGGCGTGCGACGCTGAGCAGGCTCTGGGCCTCCAGCGCGCGATAAAAAGCCTGGTCCACCGCCAGCGTGATATCGGCGGCGGTGGCGATTGCGTCTTCCTGGCGAGCCTTCTCCCGATTTTTTTCCGCCGAAACAAGATTGCGCGAGCGGCCGAAATCGGTGATGAGCTGGCTGAGGGACACGCCGCCCGCTGCCCGTTGGTAAAGCACGGGATTGTTCAATCCGCCGGCGGTGACACGCGTCCCCGCTTCGGGGTCCACCGCAGTCAGATTGCCGGTCAGATTGGGCAGCTCCCGCGAGCGCACTTCCCGCGTGACCTGTCCTTCGGCGAGGGCAAGCAATTTTGAGACGCTCACCTGCGGATTGTGGGTCAGGGCGATTGCTTCCGCCTGCGGCAATGTGAGGCGATCAGGGGCCGCGGGCGCAGTCTGCGCATAACCTGCCGCAAGCAGGATGCCGAAGCCCAGGATAATTTTCAGGAACAGCAGCGATCTCATCATGGTTTAGCTTTGAGCGGGCAGGCCCGATTCTTCCTTTCGATGTATCAGCAGATAGGCCGCGGGCACGAGGAAGACGGTCACGATCACGGAGACGGTCAATCCCCCGATGATGGCCCGCGCCAGTGGCGCATACTGTTCGCTGCCCGCTTCCAGTGCCAGCGCCATCGGGATCATGCCGAGTATGGTCGCGAGAGAGGTCATGAGCACCGGACGCAGACGCAGGCGGCAGGCCGTTGACACTGCCTTCTCGATGGGCATCCCCTCCGCCCGGAGATTGCGCGCCACATCCACGATCAAAATGCTGTTCGAGACCACGATGCCCGTCATCATGATTACGCCCATCAGCGACATTACATTCAGCGTGGTGTGCGTCAGGAGCAGGAAGAGGATGACCCCAGTGACTCCCGGCGGAACCGCCAGAAGAATGATCAAGGGATCGATGAAGGAGGCAAATTGCGCCATCAGAATCAAATACACAAGCACGATGGCCAGCAAAAGTCCGATTCCAAAGCTCTTGAATGACTGGCGCATGCCTTCCACCGATCCCCGGACCGTGATCCTCACATTCTCCGGGACCTTTGTTTGCCTGATAATGTCATCCACCTTGGACGCGAGCGTGCCCAGGTCTTCTCCCGAAGGCGAAACATACACATCAATTACGCGGCGTAGCTGGTAATGGTCCACCTCGGTGGGAGATTCGAAGGAGGTGATGT
>CAYTQA010000375.1:0-267 GCA_964439495.1 uncultured Terriglobales bacterium
CACCAAGGTGGAAGAGCTGGTGAAGAACGAGGTGAAGCGCACCTTCAATCCCGAATTCCTGAACCGGTTGGATGAAGTCATTATCTTCAACGCGCTCACCGACGCCGACCTGATCCAGATTCTCGAGCTGCTGGTACACCAGCTCAACGCGAACCTGGCGCAGAAGGCGATCACCATCTCGGTTACCGACGAGGCCAAGAAGTGGATCCTGGAGCAGACGCTTACCGATCGCAATTACGGCGCGCGTCCGTTGCGCCGCGCATTGCA
>CAYTQA010000375.1:277-1571 GCA_964439495.1 uncultured Terriglobales bacterium
CTACCGCCCGGTGGGCGAGGAGAAGATCGATGGCGTGCTGCTCTACAGCAATAACTGAACCGCACCCTGTGTGCTCCAATGGCCTCCTGGAATAGGAGGCCATTTAATTTAGGATGAAAACTATGGAATTGATCGTCTACTCTGCCCCGTGGTGCCGCGATTGCCGTGAAGCCAAGGCCTTTCTTGCCAAGAACAACATTCCCTATAAGGAAATAAATATTGAGGAAACGCCAGGGGCCTCCGATGAGGTGCTGCGGCACGTGGGGAAGCGCGCCATACCGCAATTTGTAATTGATGGGAAATGGGTGCAGCCCTATAAGCCCGGACAGGGATTTCTTTATGCCGAAATGAGCAAGCTGCTGGGCATCACCAGGCAATAATCGTTCCCAGGCTTTGCATCATCGTCCACTCGGGCCGAGGCAGCTCGAGCTGGAGCAGGAAGGGCCGAAGCAGGAAAAGGCTCCGGCCCTGTTCTTTTTGAGGGCTTTATTCCGGGGTGGTGGTGACGTCTTTTGACCGGAACAGCAGCGGGAACCCGAAACGCAGCAACTGTTCGCGTCGCTCCTCCGATTCCATGGTGGCTACCCGGGCTTTCAGCATGTCAATGAGCGCGATCATCCCCACGGGTTTGCTGGGGGCGCTGCGCTCCACTACTGGAAACTTTGTTAGTCCGCTGCTTGCCATGCGATGCACGACAAGGCGAAGCGGTTCATCGGCATAGGCGATCATGGGATGCTCGTGGACAAGTCCACGAATGGAATCTCCCTTCTTTCCCGCCGCAAATTGTTCCAGGTCCCATCGTGGGACCACTCCCACCATGTTGCCTTCTGTCCCAATGACCGGGAAGAGCCGTTGCACATCTTTTCCCGTCTCTACCTGAAGCGCGCGCTGGGCCTCAAGGATGGTGGCATCGGGAGAGATGGTCTTCATCCCGGTCTCCATTGCGTCCTTTACAAACAGCCCTTCCATGGGATCGACGCTGTATTCCCGGGAAAGGTGATAACCGCGGCGGCTGAGCTTCTCGGTGAGGATGGAGCGGGGAAGGGTCAGCACAACGAAGCCATAGGAAACCAGGGCGGAGATGAGCAGAGGCAGCAGAATGCCAGGATCGTGCGTAAGCTCGAAGGCAAAGACTACCGCCATCAGCGGCGAGCCCATGGCGCCGCCCAGCACCGCAGCCATGCTGATCAGCGGCCAGAAACCTACTCCATAGTTGGGCAGAAAATGGGCTTCAAGGCCACCGGCTGCTCCTCCCATGATGAGCAATGGAGCGAGCACGCCGCCGGAGGTCCCG
>CAYTQA010000375.1:1581-3014 GCA_964439495.1 uncultured Terriglobales bacterium
CAGATCGTGGGCCACCATGGCGGCGATCACGTCATAACCGACGCCCAGCGCCTGCGGATTGATGAGTCCGCCGATGCCCACCACAACTCCTCCAATAGCGGGCCACCACATCCAGTGAATGGGCAGACGTTGAAAGGAGTCTTCAAAGAAATATATGGCGCTGCTCAGGATGGCCGCCAGAATTCCGGCCAGAAGCCCTACCAGCAGACATCCGAACATTGCGGCGGGCCCGATCAGGGGAGCGTGCGCCGCTGTGGGAAAGAGAGGTCCCGGCCCCATCAGATGGTGCCGGGCCGCCGCCGCCGTGGCGCTGGCCAGAGCGACTGGAATCAGGCTGCGGGGCTTCCATTCAAAGAGCAACAACTCAACCGCCAGCAGGACCGCGGCCACCGGGGCGGAAAACGTGGCGGACATGCCGGCGGCCGCGCCCGCAACCAGCAGTGTCTTGCGCTCCGCGCTGCTAAGACGAAAGAACTGGGCGATGAGCGAGCCGAAGGCCCCGCCGGTCATGATGATTGGACCTTCCGCGCCGAAAGGACCTCCCGAACCAATCGCGATGGCCGCCGAAATCGGCTTTAGCAATGTGACCTTCGGCTCCACCCGCGCGCCTTTCAGCAGGATGGCTTCGATGGCTTCGGGGATCCCGTGTCCCCGGATGCGCTCCGAGCCATAACGCGCCATCACGCCCACAATGAGTCCGCCGATCACGGGGACGAAGATCTCCAGCCATCCCAGCCGGTTCGCTCCCGGGGAGGCGAACTGCGTGCTCAGGCGCTGAAAGAAAAAAACATTGGTGAAGAACATGATGAGGCGCATTAAAAACAGCGCCAGGTAAGCGCTGGCCACGCCCAACCCGATCGCGATCAGGGACAGCGGTATCACGCGAAGGTCGGTGGTGAAATCTGCGAGTCGAGGGGAATTGTCGGCGTGTTTCATCGTTCTATTTGCCAATCGGCTCTCATGGATCGGGGCCCTTTCGAATTTTTTCTCTTATTGCGCACGACGATGGGGGAAGTGGATGAAGAAGAGGAAGCATGGTCCTGCGCTGCCGCTTGGGTGTTATCGATTGCAGCCAGAAGCGGCTGCAATGCGCCCAGCATCTCCGTTGCCGCCTGCAACATCTCCACTTGATGGCTCTCGGTTAGAGCGCGCACTAATTTGTCGCCCTTTGGAGTGAGGCGCACGGTGACCCGGCGCAGGTCGTCCAGGTCCTGCTGGCGCTCGACCAGGCCTTTTTTTACCGAGCGATTCACCAGCTCTACTGCGCTGTTATGCTGGATGAAAAGCCGGTTCGCCAGATATTGAATGGTGGGAATTGTCCCTGGCGGCGTTCCCTTGACCGCCAGGAGAAGCTGATGCTGCTGCGGCTCCGCCCCAATTTGACGCGCCACTTCAACTCTGAAATGAAGAAAACGGCGGATCTGATAGCGGAA
>CAYTQA010000376.1:0-3010 GCA_964439495.1 uncultured Terriglobales bacterium
CACGCGGAGCGCAATCTCTCCGCGATTGGCAATCATGATTTTCTTGAACATGGGGGATTCAGGACGCTGTGTCTGTCCGGTTCGTGATCTATCCTTTGGCTCGAACTAAAAATAATGGCTGTCCATACTCGACTGGCTGCCCGTTGCTGACCAGGCGCTTCACGACTTCTCCGGCAAAGTCGGATTCAATTTCATTCATCAGCTTCATGGCTTCGATGATGCACAGGACCTGCCCTACATTGATCTGATCTCCTATCTTTACAAATGCTGGAGCGCCAGGCGAGGGGGATTCATAAAAGGTCCCCACAATGGGAGACTTGACCGTTTGCAGACCTTCTTCCTCCTGCGCTGGTGGTGCTGCCGGGGAAGCCATTCCTCCAGAAGCTGCATGGGCAGCCGCCTGCGACATGGCCGAAGGCTGCGCGACTGGCGCGGGCACATACTGAATGGCAGGCGCTGCCGTTTCAGACCCTCTTTTAATGCGGACCTTTACATCTCCCCGCTCAAGCTCGAACTCGGAGATGTCCTTTTCAATCAGGAACTCTATCAGCTCTTTCAGTTCTTTTTGGTTCATTGAATTCCATGGAAGTTCTGGTTTAAATACATTTTGGACCGCTCAATTCCATATCGGACTAAATCGCAATAAGATCTTTAGGGGTAGGAGTCAGCACTTCACAACCGGAGGAAGTCACCCGGACTGTGTCTTCGATCCTCACTCCACCGAGTCCGGGAATGTAAACTCCCGGTTCAATTGTGATCACCATACCTGATTGCAGTTGCTGGCTTTGTCCTTTCCCAACCCGGGGCAATTCGTGAATCTCCAATCCCAGGCCATGGCCGGTAGAGTGGCTGAAATACCTGCCGAATTTAGAACGCTCCAGGACTTTGCGAGCCGCCGCATCCACCATTCCGGCCTCGACTCCTTCTTTTACCGCATCGATTGCCGCCAGCTGGGCCTGCAGCACGGCATCGTAAATAGAACGAGAACGGCCGTCGATTGCCCCCACGTGGACGGTCCGCGTCATATCAGAACAATAACCGCTTAATATAACACCATAATCGAGAATGACGAATCCGCGCTTTTCGATTGGGTTGGAGGAAGCCACCCCATGGGGCAACGCGGAACGCAAACCGGAAGAAACCAGAGTATCAAAGGCCATGCCTTCCGCGCCGGAACAGCGGCATGCGTACTCGATCTCAGCCGCAATGCTGCTCTCCGGGGCCCCGGGCCGCACCTTCTCCACGATCATGGGGAAAATGCCGGAAGCCAGCAGGACCGCGGAGCGAATCTGCTCAAGCTCCGAGTCGTCTTTCCGCATCCGCAGCTTTTCAACCATTCCCGTGGTGTAACGAAGCCGCGCTTTCGCGGCGCTCGCGCTCTTCCGAAACAACTTCGCAAGGTCGTGCTGCATTGCGACCGTAACATGCTCGGCCTCCAATCCCACACTGCGGACCGACCCGCTCAACAGCCAGTCTACAGCTTCGGAGAGGGCAGGTTTCTTGCCGGCCACCACCCTTGCGCCCACTACTTCGGTCTTCGCCTGCTCGGTATAACGCCCGTCGGTAAAAAATGCGGCCCGGCGGTCCGCAATCGCCAGAACACCGGCGCTGCCGGTAAATCCGCATAAATAACGGATATTAGGCAGATGGGTGACGAGCAGGGCGTCCAGCCCCGACTCTTTCAGCCCCAGGCGAATATGCTGTTGACGACGTTTATAGTCCATACATACCAGCTAAAAAATTAGGGGCCTCCCATGGCTGGAGACCCCGGATCTTTCATTCTAACCGTTTATGTCTGGATAATTTTGGGTGTAAGGAAGAAGATCAGCTCCTGCGTATTCGTCTGGACCGACTTGCGTTTGAAGAGATTACCCAGGACCGGAATACTTCCAAGCAACGGTACCTGCGAGTAATTGATGCTGTCCTGGGTCTGAATGACTCCACCGATTACCACAGTCCCGCCATCCTTTACCAGGACCTGGGTCGTGGCCTGTTGAGTAATCAGAGTGGGGTTGCCCTGCACCTGCTGCGCAAAGTCAGGCGTGGTGTTTTCCACATCAACATTCAGGAAGATGGTGCCTTCGGCGGTAATTTGCGGGCGTACTTGCAGCCGCAGGAAAGCGTCCACATACTGCACGGTGGGCGGACCGCCCAATTGACCCAGGGTCACGACCGGAATGCGAACGCCTTGGCGAACAAGGGCTTGGATATTGTTCTGAGTGACCACCCGCGGACGGGAGAGGATTTTGAGCAATCCGCGGGATTCGGCAGCGGTCAGAATCATATCCAACCGGTAGTTACGACCGAGGTTGAGTAACTCAATTCCACTGGTCGGACCCACGGCCGGCAGATTCGAAAACAGCGGAATTCCTCCGGGACTGATCCCCACGCTTGGGGCTCCTGCGACTGAAGTCGGGTTGTTTTTCCAACTGGCGCCAATCTGAGTGCCCAAATCACGCGCAAAGTTTCGACTTGCGGCGATCACGCGCGCTTCAATTTCCACCTCTGGTGTTTTTCGATCGAGCTCCCGAAGCAACCGGTCGATATTCGGAATGACGGAAGGTATATCGGAAATGATCAGACCGTTTGTGCGTTCGTCGGAGATGATGTCCCCGCGCTGAGAAAGAAATTGCTTAATGGTGGGGACTACGTCTTTGGCGGCGGCATAGCTTAGATACCGGGTCACCGTAATTTTATCCACCGCAAGCGCCTGCGCTTCGACGGCGGCACGGCGTTGATCGGCTTCCCTTTTCAGCGTGGACGGTAAGGCAATACGCAAAACATTTCCGCTGAGCTGGCACTCCAAACCATTATTGTTCAGCACAATGCCGAGCGCCTGGTCCCAGGGCACGTCATCCAGCACAAGCGTTAATGAACCGTTTACGCCCGGGTCAAGCACTACATTCAATCCGCTGATGTCATGAATAAGCCGGAAGAAATCCTTTAAATCAACATCCTTCAAATTGACCGAGATTGGTTCTCCGGTATAACGGCCGGTATTGCACCCTAC
>CAYTQA010000377.1:0-2993 GCA_964439495.1 uncultured Terriglobales bacterium
CTTTGTAGTTTGGCTCTTTGGCTGGGCCACGCCGCGCCACGAAGGCCGGCAGATTTATCTTGTCTACGGCACCCGCTACATGACCGATATCTATTATCAGGATTACTTCGCCGAGATCGCCGCCAGACACCCCAACTTTCATTATCTTGTTACCCTGAGCCGGGGCGGAGAAGAGTGGACAGGATTGCGCGGATACGTGCAGGAGCGCGTGCGCGAGATTGTGCTGGCGCGTCCCGAGGCGGAGCGCACCAATATGGACGCTTACATCTGCGGCCTCAACGAGATGGTCAGCGCCAACCGCAAGCTCCTGCAGGAGGAGATCGGCTGGGACAAAAAACAGATCGTCTTCGAGCGATATGACTGATTTTTAAGTTTCGAGTTGCAAGTTTCGAGTTTCAAAAGCACATTGATCTTCATGATTCCGAAAGCGGTGGGACGAGGAATCCCTATCGTGAATGGAGTGCTTCGCTGCGCTCTCTCATCGTTGAAAAGCCTGTAGCTGCATCCATGCCCTGTACTCTCTCGGGGTCCTTCGCTCGCACTGTGTGCTCGCTCTGGATGACAAGCGATGGAGATTTATTTAAATAGTAAATTCAATAGTTTTGTCATCCAGAGCGCCGCGCGAGGCGATCCCGCCAGGCGGGAGAGCCAAGCGCAAGCGAAGGACCCCGGGAATGCTTCGCTCATACATGCAGCTTCAGGTTTTCCAACCAGCTCTCTCATCATAGTTTGAAAAGCGTAGCCCTTAAAATTATGGATGACTTATAGGGATTCCTCGTCGCTGCGCACCTCGGAATGACAAACCATGAACATCGATTATCTACCCCCATTTTCTCTGTAGCGTAGCCTGCCCTGAACGCAGTCGAACGGGTGTCTCTGTGGTGAAAAAACCTGAAGTCGTTTGCAGCGATTTTGAATCCCACGCTGCCGCCTGGCCGTCCAATTTTTAGGTAGATTCAAACCATCCAGGGGCTAAGTCTTATGCATTACTTCACCAGCGGCGGCAGACCCATCGAGGTAGTTGAATACCAGCCGTCCCGCTCCGGAAAGTTTCCTGCACTGATGATCGTGCACGGCTCCAATGGGCCGATGAGCTCCTTCGTTGGAGACTATGCGCAGCGCCTGGCCGATTTCGGCTATGTGCTCTTTTTCGTCCATTATTTCGATCGTACCGATACCTCGTATGCCGTCTCCTCGGCCATGCAGGCGCATTTTTCTGCCTGGATAGAGACCTTATCCGACGCCATTGACTATGCTTCGGCGCATCCTAAAGTAGATGCCGAACGCATTGGCTTTCTGGGCTTTTCCCTGGGCGGCTTTCTCTCTCTGTCCCTGGCTTCCCAGGAGCCGCGCATTGGGGCGGTGGTGAGCATTGTGGGCGGCATCCCTGAACATTTTGCCGAACGCGCGCGGCGCATGCCTCCGGCCCTTATTCTTCATGGCGAGGTAGATTCGAAGGTCCCGGTGCAGGAGGCGTATAAGGTGGAGCAGTTGCTCAAGAAACTAAAAACGCCTTATGAATTGAAGATCTATCCCGGCCAGGGACATTTCTTTCAGGGCGCCGCCCGGATCGACGCATTGACGCGTACCTTCGGTTTCCTGCAGAAGAACCTGCACGGCAAATCGGCGTGGAATGTGCTCACCCCGTTGCTCACACAATTGGTGAAAGTCGCCACTTCCTGACGATTACCGCTCCAGCAGGATTCCTCAGAGCTTTTCCATCGTGGGGCCTTCCGCGTTCGCGATCGCTCTCCTGCCCCGAATGGCGCGAGCGAGAATATAAGCAATAACGCCGCCGACGATCAGGAGCACTCCAAAGGCAAGCGCGCTGATGCCGGCGATCCGCTCGCCGCTTCCCTGCTCGATGGAAAGCCCGATCAGCACCGCCGGACCAATCCCCAGAATCCAGGCGCCAACGTTTCCTCCAGGCACGCGAAAAGGACGCGGCAAGCCGGGCTCGCGCCCGCGCAGGGCGATCAGGGCGGCAAACTCCAGAAGCAGGCTGCTGCCATAGAGCAGCACGTCCAGCGTGACCAGCCGCTCGAAGTTGATGCCCAGGCAGGCCGCCCACGCCGCGGCGCAAATGAGGATCGAAACCCATGGCGCTCCGGTGCGCGGGTGGATGCGAGCGAATATGCGGGGCAGGAACCCATCTTCCGCCATTACCACTGGCAGACGCGAGTATGACAGCACCAGGGAATTGAACATGCCCAGGGAGCTGAGGGCCCCGCCGAGTACAATTGCGAACTTCAGCCACGGACCAGCCAGGCTGCCGGCAAATTCGGCCCACGATCCCGTCTCCCATGCCGAAGGCGCGATGCCGCTGCGCGACATGGCGGCGAAAGGGATGGCATAGGTGAGGGCAACAACCACTACCGAAAGCACCATCGCCCGGGGATAAGTGCGTTGAGGCTCCTCAACCTCCTCGGCGATGGTGGAGGCGTTGTCCCAACCCATGTAGTTCCACATCGCGACCAGGATGCCGCCGATCAGGCCGCTGCGGGTCAGGTGGGTCGCAGCATACGTCATATGGGACGGATGCGCCTGCACCCAGAGGCAGAGCAGGACAAAGGGCCCCAGCAGAATAAACAGCAGCCACAGGGAGGACTCGCCTACCGCCCTGGCCCCCAGAATGTTCCAGACGGCGCAGAGCGCGATCATGGCGGTCCCCACCAGCAGCCCGCGATGTCCCTCCCGCAGGGCGGGCACGATCTCCGCCAGATAGGTCACGAACAGGGTGGGATAGATGGCCATATCGAAGACGCTGGCGGCCAGTGAAAGCCAGACCTCCTGGAAGCCCCAGAAGGCGCCTAACCCGCGCTTGACCCATGCATAGAAGCCGCCTTCCGCCGGAATGGCGCTGGAGAGCTCTCCCACCATGAAGGCCACCGGCAGACTCCAGAAAAGAGGGGTGAGAAGGACAATCAGTACGGCCCCGGCATAGCCAGCCCCGCGGACCGTCTCTTCGGTGCCGAAAGGGCCGCCCGAGACCA
>CAYTQA010000378.1:0-2976 GCA_964439495.1 uncultured Terriglobales bacterium
TTGCTGAACTCTTCCATCGAGCGAATCACGATTTCCGGCTTGCGCTTCGCGTAGGCGGGTCCCTTCTCATCTTCGCCGTGCACGTCGTAACCGAGAAACTCCAGGAACAAAGGCATATCAAGCGCGCGGCACTCCGCCCCAACGCGCTCCACCCACGCTTGCTTCTGATCATTGACCCACTGCTTCTCAAATGGCGTGTAGTAGACCAGGATCTTGACCGCGGCAGCCCCCGCCTCTTTGAGCCGCAGCACCGACCAGCCCTCCGTCACGCTGGGAAGAAACTCCGGGGCGGTCGCATCGTAGCCAGACTTCTCATATGCCAGCATCACGCCCTTGCCGTTGCTGTACTTCATCGCCGGCAGGCCGTACTCCACATCCAGCAGGATGGCGGAAGAATATCGCGTGAGCTCCGCCGTCACCAGTTCCTTGAATTCCGTCACCATCGCCTGTGGAGGATCGCCCCCTCCCGACTCCTTCGCCAGCATTTTCTTCAGCAGCCCTCGCTGGTCCATGGCCGCGGCGGCAATCACTCCGCGATCGTTCGAGACCGCCTTCAATCCGGCGATCTTTCCTTTGGTCAACTTACTCAGCATCGCTCTCCTTTTGTCGCTCTTGTTGCATGAATTCCGCCATGAGAATTTACAGCACGAACTCGTTACCGCTTTGTGGAAATTTTTATGCCAGCTCGGCCCCCGCGATTACCTTGTGTCCCCAGTAGGAGCGCAATGCCATCTGCACCGGCAACGAGGCTTCAATCCCCGCCTTCAGCGGCGCATTCACGGTCCCGCTCTGGACCACCGCATCCAGAAAGTTCTTCGTATGCGCCCGCTCCAGGCTTTCCGTCGAATCCACCCGTTGCGCCTCCCCGGCGTGGGGCGTAAAAGTATATCCGTTGCGTGCCAGATCCAACGTCCCCTGGCTGCCTTCAAAGAAGACCGAGGGGCGCTTGTTGGGAATCGGCATTACCGACGACTCGAAATTCATGTTCCAGTGTTCGTACTGAATCACCGCGCTTACCGTGTCGGGGTTCTCCCGTCCGTCATGAAGCCGGTAAATCCCGCCCAATGCCGATGCGCTCCGCGGGGCGGCGTCGTCCATCATCCACTGCGCTACATCCACCCAGTGCGTCAGAATGTCCGCAAGCAGGCCATTTCCATAAGCGGGAAAGTAGCGCCACGAGGTGTAGCGGATCGTCTCATAAGGCACATCGGGCGCGGGTCCCAGAAATCTCTTCCAGTCCAGACCTGGCGGCTTGGGCTCCGGCTTGATATTGCGCGCCTGCCATGGAAAGTTGTGCCAAACCCCGCGCGCAAACAGCACATCGCCTAATTTCCCGCTTTCAAAAAGCTCCTGCTTTGCCCGGGCATAGTGCGCCCCGCTGCGTTGCTGCATGCCGCACTGCACGACAAGATTTTGTCTCCGCGCCGCGTCGATAAGCACCTTACGCTCGTTCCACTGGTGTACCGTCGGTTTCTCCAGGTACACATGCTTGCCCGCTCCCAGCGCCGCCGTTGCAATGGTCACATGGAGGTGGTCCGGGACCGAAATCAGCACCGCATCGACCTCTTTGCGCGCCAGCAGGTCCTCATAAGCGTCAAAGGTCGCCGGTCCGGGCGGATTCAAGCGCAGAGCCGAGGAAAAGCTCTGGCGCTGCGCGTCATAGATATCGCAGGTCGCCCGAATTTCGGCGCGGGGATCTTCAAGAAACCCCGCAGCCACAATTCTTCCACGACGGCCAAGCCCGATCACCCCCAGCCCGACACGGTCATTCGCGCCCAGCACACGCGCATACGAGCGCGCGCTCATGGCCGCCACACTGACTGCCCCCGCATAGATAAAGTCCCGTCGATTCATCATTCGAATGCCCTCTGCATTGCGTGAAACGCTGGTTTTATAAACTTCAGGCCTGCTTTCGTTCCGTCCTCGCGCTCTTCCTCGTTCAGCACCCACCCACGCCATCCCGCGCGCTTCAATACGGCGGCCACTTCGGCCAGCGGAAACGTCCCCTCTCCCAGCGGGACCTGCTTGCCTTCCCGGAAATCGCGCAGGTGTATCCCGATAATGCGACGATGATGCTTACGCAGGAACGCCGGCACGTCCACTCCCGCGCGGTAGGCATGCCCCGCATCCAGCAGGAACCAGACATACTCCGGATCGGTGGCGGCATAAAGCGCCTCAAGCTCACTCGTCCCCTCGGTGTTCTGCTCGTTGTGATAGGCCAGCGGAATCCCCAAAGTTTTACCGTATTTTCCAGCCACATTCAGCCCGGCCGCCTTCTCCCGCAGCTCTTCCGCATCCCTTGTTGGAACAGAGCTGAAGATCAGGTGCCGCGCCCCCAATGCCGCTCCTCCCACCGCCACCTGCTCATACAGCGAAGCGGGCGCAATCTTCGCCTTCGGATCGTACCGGTCCGGGGGAAGGAATATGTGCACTCCGAAAAAATTAAGCCCCGTGCCCGCAATGCGCTGCCGGGCCTCCGCCGCGTGGGGAAACTGTTGGCGCACATTCGCAAATCCGGTTTCGAATCCCGCATACCCGACCTGGCGTATCTGGTCGAGCACCGCCAGGAAAGAGTGGAAGTCCTGCGGGTCGATACGCCACGCATTGGTTTGCGCGCCAAAGTGAATACCGGGTCGCACAGCCACGTTCTCTCCCCAGACTGGCCTCCATCCTGTGGCCGCGCCGCCCACGGAAACCGCCGCCAAGGCTTGTAAGACCTCTCGCCGAGTCAGCGTTACATGCGCAGGTTTTGTTGTCATTTGCTCAATCGCTTTCGGGCCAGTTCAAGGCAGGAGAGATTATTTTATGCAGGGTAAGACTGCTGTCAATTTATTTTTATCGATTGAAATAGGTTGAAAAGAAGTTAGTAAGCCCAAATGGACCCAAATAGCAGATTGGTTTTTGCAGAATGCCTGTATTTTGCTAAAGAAGTGGCGGGGACGACGAGACTCGAACCCGCGAGCTCTGCCGTGACAG
>CAYTQA010000379.1:0-2976 GCA_964439495.1 uncultured Terriglobales bacterium
TCAGATAGGGCTGAACGCTGTGGTAGCCAGCTGGAACCGGTTGCCTGACCATATTTCCTCCTTAACGATCTGCCTTGAAATCCACTTCCAGGGGTTCGATCAGCGGCATCAGCCAGCTCACCAGCTTCACGTGGGCGGGATGGGAAGCATACGCGTCCAGTGAATGCTTGTCCGCGAATTTCATCACTCCGCCCAGCTCATGACCCTGCGAGCGAGGAGAGATGTTCACTCCCACAAAAGTTTCCAGCAGGCCGGGGATTTGTCCCTGCAATCTGCCGATCTCGGCCATTACGTGCTGTCTTTTATCTTCCGTTACACCCGGCTTCCAGCGGAACGCGAACATGTGGATATACATGGTGGTCAGTATATTTCACGCGAAAGACTCATCGGCCATCTTCGGACAAAGGGTAACGTCTACTAAGACACGACAAAAGCGTTCGGGGCGGCATCCGCAGCATGGCTGGGGGCCGCACCGTTTGGAACTCCTTCGTTGCGCAACTCAGCGGTTTACACTTCTTCCGGCACAACATACGGAGCGCGGTAACTGCCGCGCAGGAGACGATTGGCTTCATCATCTCCCTTGACCTGCTCCTGCACGGGATCGAATTGCAGCGTGCGTCCCAGGCGATAAGAGGCATTGGCCAGATGCACCAGCGTGGTCGACATATGTCCTTCCTCGATGGGCGAGTGGATGTCCTCGGCACGCCGGCTGCGCACGCAATCAATGAAGTTTGCGAAGTGGTCGCCGGAACCTTTTCCCTGCGGTCCGGGCTCAAGCTGATTGGTCAGCCAAGTCTTATATGAATCGTAGCCATCGATTCCGAGATAGCCTTCCGATCCATAGAAGATGTTGCCGACGGTATTCGTCTTTGCGTCCTTCGGCCCCAGCGCCTGGCTGCTGCCCGGCCTTTTGCTTTTGCGGGCGTCGGCGCTCAGACCTGCGGCGGGCACGGCGCTGTTACCGTAAGCTCCTGTGCCTATCTCCGCCTCGTGGTTCGTGATCCAGTGCCGGACCTCCACTTCCATCATCTTTCGCTTGCCACCCGGAGCGTCGAAATAGAAGGTGGCATTCAGGAGATTGGGCGTCTCCTGGTCGTCATCGAACATGAAGTGACCGCCCATGGCGGAGATGGAGACGGGAAAGCCCACGCCCAGGCCCCAGCGCGCGATGTCAATTTCATGGATGGCCTGGTTTCCGATGTCGCCGTTCCCGGTGTCCCAGATCCAATGCCAGTTGTAGTGAAAGCGATTGCGAGTAAACGGCTTCATCGGCGCGGGGCCGGTCCACATGTCATAATTCACTCCGGCAGGGACCGGTTCCGCTGGCGCGTGCCCAATGGATGGCCTCCATTTGTAGCAAAGCGCGCGGGCCATGTAGACGTCGCCGATGGTGCCGTCGCTGAGATGTTTAATGGCCTCCATCATTCCGGGGTTGGAGCGCGACTGGCTGCCATGCTGGCAGATGCGGTTGTATTTCTTTACCGCCCGCACCAGTTGCCGGCCTTCAAACCAGTTATGGGAGCACGGCTTTTCCACGTACACATCTTTCCCCGCCTGGCAGGCCCAGATGCCGATCAGCGAATGCCAGTGATTGGGCGTGGCGATGGAGATGGCGTCAATGTCCTTGTCCTCAAGCAGCTTGCGGATATCGCCGTAGGCTTTTGGCTTGGGCAGCCCCATCTTCTCCACATCGGCGATGCGCTGGTTGAGGACGTTCTCATCCACATCGCAAAGCGCGGCAATCTCCGTTCCGGGAACACGCGTAAAGCCGCGAAGGTGGTCCTTGCCCCGGCCCCGCACTCCGCAAATTGCCAGCCGGACGCGATCGTTCGCGCCCAGTATCTTGCCGCCCAGCGCGAATGTGGCCGCGCCCACGGTGATTGCCTTTCCCGTTGTCTTGAGGAAATCACGCCGATCCATTTCCATCATGCCCGCCTTTTATATTGGAATTATGCCTGCAAGCTGCATAGTATATGCTGTCATGCAGGGCGAGGAAATTATATCGCGCATCCGCCGGGAGGAGTTCATGTCTTTGACTCGTCGTTCCATTCTGAAAGCGGCCGCCCTGAGCGCGGCTTATAGCGCAATTGGGCCGTTGAATCTTCTGTCGGTGGAGGCGCAAGCAGGCCAGGCAGCCGATGACAAGCAGTTCCATGGCTTGCGCGTGGGCGTGGCCTCGTATTCGCTGCGCGCCTTTCCGCTCGCCGAGACATTGCAGGACATCCGGCGGCTCGGAGTGCGTTATGTGTCATTGAAAGAGATCCATCTTCCCCTAAGCTCGACACCCGAGCAACGGAAGCAGGTCCGGCAGCAGGCCGAAGAGCTGGGACTCTCGATTACCAGTTGCGGCGTGATCTATTTCAGGACGAATGATGAAGGCCAGATGCGTCAGGCATTCGATTACGTTCGCGACCTTGGCGCGCCGGTTGCCGTGATAGGTATCAGCCGCGAGCTATTGCCGCTGCTCGACAAAGTCATTCGCAGTTACGACTTGAAGGCGGCCATCCATAATCACGGCCCCAAGGACAAGCTCTTCCCCTCTCCCCTTGAGGTGTATGAGGCGGTGAAAGGACTCGACCAGCGGATTGGACTGTGCATGGACATCGGCCACACATTCCGGATGCACGAAGACCTCGTCGAGGACGTGAAGAAGACCCGCGACCGGCTGTACAGCATGCACTTCAAGGACCTGGATTCCGACCACATCGATGCAAAAGGCGTCCCGGTCGGGACCGGCATGCTGCCCATCGTCCCGCTGCTGCGCGAGCTGTTGCGCTCAGGATATTCGGGAGAGGTGCAACTGGAATATGAGGTAGAAGCGAAGGACCCGCTCCCCGGAATGGCCGAGTCGCTGGGATTCATGCGAGGCGCGCTGCAAACGATGTAGGAGAGCACAATCGGCGTGAGCGCCAGCCCCGTCATCCATCTATAACAACAACGGCGGTGTCAAGGGCAGACGTATGCGCCCGCGTCTCC
>CAYTQA010000380.1:0-2963 GCA_964439495.1 uncultured Terriglobales bacterium
TGCGCATCGGTCCCTGGGGAAAAACATCATCCTCGAAATAACCATCATCCCTGGGATCGGAGTAGATGATGCATCCGACGGCGCCATGCTCGGCCGCGACTTTGGGCTTGATTCCACGCCAGGAGTTGCCGTAGCGCGCAATCACAATCGCGCCTTTCACCGAAATCCCGTGCCGGTCGAGCTCTTCGTAATCTTTGGGCAAACCGTAGTTCACATAGACCAGGGGCGCGGTAACATCGCCATCAATCGAGTATGCGTTGTAGGTGGGCAGTTGCTCGCTCTGCTGATTGGAGGTTGGGTCCTGCGGAATGGCAGGCTCCTGCAGTTTGGCCCGGTAATGGGTCGGCCCCAGCAGTTCGACAATGCGCTCTTTGGGCGTGGGGAAGAGCACGTCAAAGGTCTCAATGTGGGCATCGAAGCCCCACTCCTTGAACTTAGAAAGGATCCACTCCGCGTTCTGCCGGTCCGCCACGGAGCCGACGTGGTGCGGGCGCGCGCTCAGCCGCTGCATGGTGTCGCGCAGAATCTGGGGGCTGGGAAGGGCGCGGAACTTGTTCTCCCAGTCGGATTCGGCGCGGGAGGAAGCGGAGGTAAATCCATAGATGGGTTCCTGTTCGTCGGCCGCGGAAAGCGGCAATAATGCGCAGAGGCAAGCCAATAAAACAAAAAGAATGCGTTTCATCAACACTCCTGACTGGAACTTCAGTTACGGTTGCCGATTGTAAATGAGAAAATATAACTCTAAGCCATGATTCAGTTATCCGCAGCTGGAAAACGCTTTGGGGAAAAGCTGCTCTTCCAAAATCTTGACTGGATGATTACCCCACAGGACCGCATAGGCCTGGTGGGCGCCAATGGTTCCGGAAAATCCACCCTGCTGAAGGTGCTGGCGGGCCTGGAGTCGCTCGATTATGGCACCATCAGCCAGGCCAAGGGGATTACAGCCGGATATCTGCCGCAGGATGGGCTGCTGCTCTCTGGACGCACGGTTTTTGCCGAATGCATGTCAGTGTTCGCGCGCTTGCGGCAGATGGAGCAGGAGCTGGAGTCCCTTACCGCGCAGATGACGGACCTCGATCACGCCAGCCACGAGTATGCCCAGGTGGCGGAGCGCTTTCAGCGGGTGGAAGGCGAGTTCCGCGCCCATGACGGTTACGCCATCGAGGCCCAGGTGGGAAGCGTGCTCACCGGACTGGGGTTCCGTAAAGAGGATTGGACGCGGCGCACGGAGGAGTTTTCCGGCGGATGGCAGATGCGCATCGCGCTGGCCAAATTGCTACTGCAAAAACCCAATCTGCTGCTGCTGGACGAGCCGACCAACCATCTCGACCTCGAAACCCGGAACTGGCTGGAGGATTATCTGCGGAGCTATCCGTATGCCTTCGTCCTGATCTCGCATGATCGCTATTTCCTTGACGTAACCATCGGCAAGATCGCCGAGATCTGGAACAAGGCCGTCCATTTCTACAGCGGGAATTATGAGAAATATACGCGGCAGAAAGAGGAGCGGCGGGCGCAGCTTGAGGCCGCGTACCGCAATCAGCGGGAGAAGATTGAGCAGCTTGAGGCCTTCATTAACCGCTTTCGCTATCAGGCGACCAAGGCCCGCCAGGTGCAGAGCCGGATCAAGGAGCTGGAGCGCATCGAGCGGATCGAGATACCGCCGGAGGAGAAGACCATCCACTTCCATTTTCCGCAGCCGCAGCCCAGCGGACGCACCGTGGCCGAGTTCAAGGAGGTGGCGAAGAGTTATGGCGAGAAGCTGGTCTTCCGCAACGCCGATTTTGTGATTGAGCGCGGCGACCGCATTGCCCTGGTGGGGGTGAACGGGGCGGGGAAGTCCACGCTGATCAAAATTCTTGCCGGCGTGGAGCCGCCCAGCAGCGGAGAGTATCGCCTGGGCCACAATGCGGAACCCGATTATTTCGCGCAGGACCAGTATAAAGAGCTGGACCCCAACGCCCGCATGCTGGACGACCTGGCCGATGTCGCGCCTCGCCAGACCCACACCGAGTTGCGGAACCTGCTGGGATGTTTCCTTTTCTCCGAAGGGGACGTCTTCAAAAAACTCGGAGTGCTTTCCGGCGGGGAACGGAACCGGTATGCGCTGGCTCGGATGCTGCTGCATCCCGCCAATTTCCTTCTGCTGGACGAGCCCACCAACCATCTCGACCTCCGCGCCAAGGACGTTCTGCTGAATGCCTTGAGGGAATTCAACGGCACTGTGGTCTTCGTATCGCATGACCGCTATTTCATCGACCAGTTGGCGACAAAGATTTTCGAAGTCGCGGAGCAACGGGTGGAAGTCTTTCCGGGCAATTATGAAGAGTATTTGTGGCGCAAGCAGCGGACGGAGGGCGCCGCTCCGCAGGCGGAGGAAAAACCTTTGCCACTGGCGCCAGCGGCCTCCAATGGGAGCGGGCCGCCGGAGACGCCGCCGGAGTCTGCCCGTCAAAAGCGCCTGAACCCGATCAAGCTGCGCCAGATGCAGGAGCGTTGCGTGGAGGTAGAAGAAGAGATTACGCGTGTCGAGGCCGGCATCTCCGAGTGCGAAACGGCGCTGCAGTCGTTTGTGAGCGCGGATGAGACCTCGCGGCAGACCGAGCTGCTGGAAATCCGGAGAAAACATCTGGCGGAATTACTTTCGGAATGGGAAGAGCTTTCCAGCGCGCTGGAGACAAATGCCTGAGAATGAACAACTTTGATAAGCCTTCCCGCGAACGGGCATGTTCTTTCGCTGGGCGTCAACGAGTTTACTTAAAATTCTACTTGCATCTGTTTGCGTGGGCGGTTACCATCGGATTTGTCTTTCCAATAAGCCGCACAACACCTGTGCTGGCATCCGCTCCTGGACGACCGGTTAGATCGATGTTTCCCTTCTGACGCGGGAAAGTTCATAGGCACTGGACGCAGTTGAAAGATTCGCAAGCGATCACAAGCGAAATGGTTTTTTCTTCCGAAAA
>CAYTQA010000381.1:0-2957 GCA_964439495.1 uncultured Terriglobales bacterium
GAAATTTCCCTCATGGATGCGCATTCTGAACGTCCCTCAGCGCTCTTTGAAGAATGGGAATGGCGATTCGTTGCATGAATCTTTTCCATTGTTTCGACTTGCGGTCCAGCATGCAGCTCGTGCTGTGGTGGTTCGCCTGCCCAGGTTTTCCTGCGCTCGCCTAAGACGCTTACGCTGCGGCTGCCGTTGAGTCAATGTCCCGTTGGCGCTCCTGCATCTTTTTTAACATCGTGACCAGCCGGTCTGTCTGTTGGTACAAGCGTTCCATGCGGGAGCGCATCCTCTCGCGGTTCTCGGCAATTCTTTGCAGGTTGTTCACGCAGACAGACGACCTGCAATGGGGCCCAGATAAAGCCCTGGCGGGAATGCGCTGGAGCCATGCATCAATGTCGGCGGAAAAAAGCTATCACCGCACTGCGTTGTTTGTTGTAAGGACGGCGTACCGGAAGCCGCAAATCGCGCTCCCATCGCTGGACAGTCCGGACACCACGGGACAGGTACTGCGCAATCTCTTTCCAGGAATTCAAAATCTTGTTCTCCGATGAAAGCTGATTGCCTGAAGAATATTCCGACTGCCGAGCCATTGGTATTGCGGCCCGACTTGCCGATAGATTATTGCCCCCGACTTGTCCCTGCACCTAACGCCTCCTTTTTGCTTCTACACACACTGCCATGAGCCCCGGCTTTCAGAGCACTGGTTGGTTTAAAGATTCAGTAGCTAAATGGGATGAGAGGATGTGAATTTCCAGTTGCTGTCGATTATGGCCTTACCGTCCAGGGCCGTCTGTCCGTTAGGTGACTTTGTAAAGACAAACGATTTTTTGAGCGGCTATTACGACCGGCAAATTTCGTCAGAAGATGGAGCCGTGAATGGCAAGACAGCAAAGGCCCTCTTCAGAAGGGCCTTTGCCGGTTAAGGGTCATTTGTTTTCAGGAGGAGGACCGTTTACTTGCGACGGAACCGCGAGAGAATCCCAGCCCCAAAGGAGCCCAGACCGAGAAGACCAAACAGCGGCAGAAGAGATGCCGTTTGCGGGAGAGCTGAGCCTGAACCAGTTGGCTTGCATGGCCGGACCTGCTTCAGCGGCCGGACAAGAAGTTGGATGAATACCCGGACGCCGTCCGATGTCTAACCCGGAGACAGGCAAGCGCAGAGATGCGCCAGCTTTGTTCTGGTTTGTATCACCGATAGAGGCATGAACACAGCACGCCCGAACCGCGCAGTTGTGGGCCCTCGGAATGCAGACGTAACGTGTGCCGACATACGCCATGCCGCTTTTGTTCGCAATACTGAGTCGCTTTTCTTCCATACTGGTTTTGGAGAGACACAGGGAGACCAGCCGTTTTGCCTACACTCTTGTCATACGCTGGCAGCACCTACTCTCCTAGAGAGAAAGTATCGCGATGGAAAATCTGCTGCTTGCGGCGCTCCCCCACGAGGAGAGAAAAAGGCTTTCTTCCTTTCTGGAGGAAGTTACGCTTGAAAATGCCGTGGTCCTGATTGAGCCTGACACGCCGATTCAATATGTATATTTCCCCCATGATTGCATCACGTCCACGGTCCAGGAGTTCAGCGATGGACGGACGGTAGAAGCGGGGCTGATGGGTGCAGAGGGCTTCATTGGCGTCCAACTCTGGCTTCGCCGTGCTACAACTCCCAGCAAGACGTTAGTGCAAGTGCCGGGACGCGCGGCAAGAATGAAGGCCAAGACGTTCACGAAAGAAATCATCAACAAGCCAACGCCGTTCAACGAACTGTTAGCGGCATACGTCCATATGTTTCTCGTCATGACCTCGCAGACGGCGGCCTGCAACCGAATCCACGAAGTGGACGAGCGCCTTTGCCGGTGGCTGGCGATGATACACAACCGGGTAAATAGAAAGGAATTCTCGCTGCGGCAGGATTTCATCGGCCAGATGCTTGGGGTAAACCGGCCAAGCGTGTCGGTTGCCGCAAGTATGCTTCGCAAAGCAGGGCTGATCGACTACCAGCGAGGGCACATGAAGATCCTCGATGCCGATGGACTTCGGGCAGGAGCATGCGAATGTTACAACATTATGGAGAAAGAGATCGAGAAGATATTCGATGTACCGTGGCGGAGCGATGCAAGCCACGCAGTCAAGCGCCCGCAGTCCCCAAGACGCTCGCGAACTGGAGCTGACCCGCCAGACTCTGCCGGACCAATCCCAGCCCTGCAAACAGGCCGGCTCGATTTAAGGCCGAGCCCGCGCTTATTGCGCCGGTCTCAAAGCCGGACCGCACCCAGGTAAAACTGGAAGTCGCCTCTCCGGGCAGCGATAAGTTCCATGGGCACTGGGTAGATTTCACCGAGCTTCGCGGAATCGGACTAGTAAAAGACGAGCGCTAGCCCTTGGGCAAAGCTTTAAGCCGATTGCGCGCGAGATTCGTGGATGCGCCGGTATTCTGCGACGCACTCCAAGCGCGAGAGGGGGGAAGCTTGTTTAGAAGAAGATCGACATGGGCCAGCAGCGACTGCGGACCGGCGAAGTTCTCCAGCGATAGATCCGCTTCATCAATGTAATCAAAGCCGTCATGAATGGCCAGCACAGGTTTTGAAGGATTGGCTTGTCTCAGCGCCAGGGCAAGCTTCCGTCTTTCTTCCGGGCGTATAGAGTCGCACAATATTGCCAGCGCAAAATCTCCCGATTGAAACAGCGCCAGCGCTTCGGCTTCATCGCTCGTGCTGACCACAACATAGCCTGCGGACATCAGCACGGCGTGCCGCGATATCAATAAAGGGCGGTTTTTACCAACTGAAAGGACCTTGATGGAGGATGGGGGAATATTGTTCACGTTTTTAATCGTTCCTCGGGGCGCCTGAGAGGACTATCCAATCCACACGACTGATGCGCCGCTAGATGAAGATATAAGGCGTACTCAGCGGCTGTCTGTCTCCCGGAGAACATTACCAGGCAAAGGAGGTGGCTGGCGCACA
>CAYTQA010000382.1:0-2949 GCA_964439495.1 uncultured Terriglobales bacterium
TTTTGATCGACAGTGAAGACGTCCGTGGCGGCAAAGCTGGAAGCGGGAAAGACTGGCTGACCGGAGACAATGGTCGAAACCGGGCTGAAGCTGAAGAGGATCGGCGACGCTCCGATTCCGTTGTACGCAGGACCCGCGTTGAAAGTGTTGAACGGCAATTGCCCGACAAAGAAGTCCTGCGAGAAGGCGTCATAAAATACGCCCCATCCCGCGCGGAGGACGGTCTTGCCCGATCCGGTCAGATCATAGGCGAGGCTCACGCGAGGAGAAAAGTTGTTGAGGTCAAGAGGGTAGAGTTGTTTGGCAGGCACCAGGCCAACGCTGGGATTGAAGAGGCTGAAGCGCCCCTTCTCTTCGCCGATCACGCCAAAATAATCCCAGCGCAGCCCGTAATTGAAGGTGAGCTGCCGGCTGAGCTTCCAATTATCCTGCGCATAAAACGCATGGTTGTTCTGGTAAGTGCCGCGATGGGAGTCGCCAATCACCATGCGCCCGCTGCTGATGGTCCCGGAGAGAAAATCCTGGATGTTGGCAAAGGTAAGTTTACTGCGATATCCAGCGTCAAAGAAGCCGTTCACGAAGGTGCGGCGAAACTCGTATCCGAATTTGTAATTGTGCGCGCCAGTCGAGTAGGAGGCATTGGCGAAATACTGCCAATTGGTGTCAATGCGTCCGCGCGGCAGGGACGAATTGGAGCCGATGGGAGCAAAGCCCTGCACTTGGATAAGCGGAAGGCCGAAATCCTGCGGGTTGGTGGTGGTTACAAGTCCGATGCTGCCGGGATTAAAGCTGCGGTCCTGGGGAAGAAACTTCTGGGCATAGCGGTTCCATCCGCCACGCAATTCAAGCAACAGTCGCGGGCTGACGATGTGCGTGTAGGAGAGCGACAGGACCTGCGCTCGCGTTGGGGTGTAGGTGTTATAGCCGGGGAGCACATTGCCTCCGAGGAGCGCGAGCGGGAAGCTCTGGTCGCTGTCGCCGAAGAAATAGCGTCCGGTAAAAGTGTCGGCGACGCCGATATGCTGGTCGATCTTGCCGATGAGACTATCGACGCGATTGGAGCCGAGCGTGGTGGCCTCCAAGTTGGGGCCGCCGTTGGAATTGGCAATGTTCGGAGTGGGCCAGGGATGCTTCGCGAGCAGGGCGGCGATCACCGGATTTGTCGGCCCGCCGTTTGCGGCGATGTCCGTAGTGGGATCGGGCACGGTGCCAACACTCGGGATCCCCACCTTTTCGCGCTGTCCTTCATAAGAGAAAAAGAAGAAGGTTTTGTCCCGCACGATGGGACCGCCCAGGGAAACGCCGAACTGGTTATTGTGCAATGCATCCTGCGGATTCCCGGCGCTGTTGAAGTAGTTGCGCGCGTCCAGGGCATTGTTGCGGAAAAATTCATAAACACTGCCATGAAGATGGTTGGTCCCCGATTTTGTGACCAGGTTCACGATGGCGCCGGAGTTGCGTCCATATTCGGCTTCCGCGCCGCTGATGATCGGCACCTCGGCGATCGCCTCGATGGGAAGGACCACCGCCGGAGTCCCGAAGACCCCGGCCTCATTGATGGCGGGGAGATTGCGATAACCATCGTTCATGTCCGTGCCATCGAGCAGGTAGTTGTTGGAACGGCCGCGGCTGCCGTTGGAGCTGAACAGGCCGAAGGAGCCGGCGGAGTCAGTGGCGCCGGAGGCATCGCCGGTCGCTCCCGGAACGAGCACGAGCAGCTTGGTGAAATCTCCTCCATTCACGGGTAGGGCCGCCGCCTGTTCGCCTTCGATGGTGCCGCCCATGGTATCCGAGGTAGACTCGACCAGAGGGGCCGCCGAGGTGACCTCAACGGTCTGTTCCACTTTCCCGGGCTGAAGAGAAACGTTGGCCGTGGTAACGGCAGAGACGCTCACCACGATGTCTTTGACTGTGGCGCTGGAGAAGCCGGCCTTTTTGACCGTAATCGTATATGTGCCGAGGGGAAGCTCGGAGATAGTATAGATGCCGGAATCATCGCTGGCTACAGTGCGTGTGAGTCCCGTCTGCGAGTTCGTGATAATGATATCGGCGGCGGGAACGACAGCTCCGGTTGTGTCCGAGATGGCCCCGGTCACGCCTCCCCGGAAGGATTGTGCGAATGTCGGGACCACTGACATGATAAAGAGAATTGCGAGGGTGAGTCGTTGCCGCATAGTGTCTCCTCCAGCATATTTGGCTGCAATGAAAAAACGAGGGTAGAAGAGAATCATTATAAGAGAAGCTGGTCAATCGTGTAGCGAAGACTTCTTTGTTGTTTTTTTGCGACTGCCTTGACAACCTCGACTGCTGCCCTTATCTTTCCCCTACTTCGAGTTGGACTGGAGTTCCGAGTGCGTAAAAATACTGTCTTCCTGCTGGCGTTGGCTTCCGCTTTTCTGCTTATTGATTCCGCGGTGGAGCGCGTCTGGGCGCAGCATCCCGCAACCTCAACCGGAATATTCGAGGGCCATGGCGATATCGGCACGGTGCTGCACGCCGGCTCCGCCGAATATGATCCCGCTAAACGGAGCTATACCCTCAACGGCAGCGGGGAAAACATCTGGGCCACTGCCGACCACTTCCAGTTCGCATGGAAGAAGGTCTCGGGCGATGTCGCGTTGAGCGCCGATATCTCTTTTCCGCGCGCGGGAGGGAACGAGCACAAGAAGGCCGTGCTCATGATTCGCCAAAGCCTGACTCCCAATTCCGCCTATGCCGATGTGGCGCTGCATGGCAACGGCCTGACCTCACTCCAATATCGTGATGAAAATGGCGCGCTTACGCATGAGATCCAGTCAAACATCTCCGCGCCCCGGCGGCTGCGCATCGAGAAGCGTGGCGATTACGTTTATATGTGGCTGGCGAGCGGCGGCAGTAATGATCTCCAGATCTCCGGCGCATCGATGCGGGTCCCATTTCAGGGACCGTTTTATATAGGAATCGGACTGT
>CAYTQA010000383.1:0-2933 GCA_964439495.1 uncultured Terriglobales bacterium
GTTAGGGCCGGCATCGTTGGCGACGTAAAGGTCGGGCCAGCCGTCATTATCGTAAATCGCCCCACACCGCGCCGAGGCCGTAACGATGGGCCGGATTACTCAACCCTGATTTTTCGGAGACGTCCTCGAAGGTACCATCTCCCCGATTGCGGAATAGAAAATGGCTTTCGCCTTCCATGCCCCAGGGGCCGCATTGCACAAGCAGTCCCTTGAAACGGCAGAATTTATCGTTGCTGCCGAATTCCGGCAGCTTATTGATGTCCACGTGAACGTAGCGGGAGACGAAGAGGTCCACGTTCCCGTCGCGGTCATAGTCCGCCCATGCCGAGCCGGTGCTGAAGCCGCCGACCTCAAGGCCGGCCTTCTTGGTGACGTCCTGAAACTTGCAGCCACCCATGTTTTTATAAAGCACGTTGTGGCCGAAACCGGTGACGTAAAGATCGAGCAGACCGTCATTATCAAAGTCCGCGACCGAAACGCCCATGCCCCAGCCCTTTACGTTGAGGCCGGCCTGGGCGGTAATGTCAGTGAATTAGAATCCGCTGTCCTGGTGGTAGAGCGTGACCATGAGATCGCCGCCGGCTTTATAACGGTCGACGGTCGAGCCGTTCACCAACACGATGTCGAGCTTGCCGTCATTGTCGCAGTCGAAAACGCCAGCCCCACCGCTTACCGATTCAACGATGTAATGCTTTTCCGCTGAAGAAATGTTGGCGGCGCTCACGCCTATTTTTTTGGTGATGTCTTCAAAGCGGACGGACGAAACCGCGGAAGCGCCCCCAGACGCGGCGGGATAAGGACCTTGCGCATTCGACACCGCTCCGAGCGCGCTGATCACACAGGTGAAAAAAATCCAAGGCTTGAAGTACATGGGTTAAGAAGAGTTTATCCGATCATTCTTTGCGCACCGGCGCCTTTTTCGCCTTAATCTCGTCAAAGGTTTTGAGAGCGGCGGCGGCCTCTTGCGTGCGCCCCATGGCGCGGTAAGCCAAGCTCAACTGGTAATAGATGTAATCCCCCTTGGGATTCAACTGAACGGCGCGTTCCAAGTCCTTGATCGCGGCTGAAGCATCGCCTTTCTCCAGAGTGGCCTTGCCTCGTTCGTACAAAGCGTCGGCATTGTCAGGCTCCCGCTCGATCACGCCGTTCAGAAGGGCGATCGCTTCATCGTTATGATGCTCCTGCAACCGCACATATGCCAATTGATACGCAGCTTTGTCGTTCTTCGGATTGGAGGCGAGCTCATTCTGGAATTCCCTGGCCGCATCTTCCATTTTTCCTTCATAGAAAGCGGACATGCCAAGAAAGTAGTGCGCATCGGCGGCATGGCTGTCGAGGGCGAGAGCGCGATTGAATTCCTCACGCGCATGGTTGTAATCCTGTTGGGAGGCGTATGCCTGGCCCAGCAGCACATGGATCTCAGGATTTTTATCGTTCTGCTTGAGCATGCGGCCGAATACCCTGGCTGCTTCGGCGGGATGCTTCGAGCGCACCAGAGATACCCCGGCGGCATACAGGACCCCTGGATTGCTTGGCAGGAAGTCGAGGACGGGATAGAAAACCCTCGATGCGTCGGCATATTGGTCGGTCATGAAGTAGCTGAGGCCCAGCATCTCGCGTTGCGTGATATCTTCCTTTTTTGCGAGCTGACGCTCCAGCGGTTCAATAGCATCCGCATATCGTTGCGACCGGAAAGCGGCCAGCGCCCAGTTCCGGTCCACATTTTCAAGGTCTGGATTCCAGCGCGCCGCCTGCTCGAATTCCCTGGCCGCCTGCGCGAGATTGCCACCCCTGGCATCGATCACGCCAAGATTGTTGTAAGCCTCCGCGAGGACCTTTGCCACTGTGGCTTCGTATGCCCTCTCTTCCGCCGTCCGCGGCGCGGTTGGATAGGCACTGGAAAACACCAGCGCGAGCGATTGCAGGTCGGTGGCAGGGGCTTTGCCGGCTTCCGCCGGCGATTGGGCCACCGGCTGCGAATCAGGGACTGGCGGAGTCGCACCTTTCATCTTCGTTTGCTCGATCAGCGCCTGGGCCGCGCTGACCTTTTCTTTGCGCGTTGCATCGTTCGGCGGCCCAAGGGAGCGCACCAGAGACGATGCCGCATCATTCCATTTTCCCATCTCGAATTGCGCCTTGCCTACATAAAACCAGGAATCCAAGTGGTTCGGAGAGGCCGCGATGGCTTTCTTCAGAAACTGTTCCGCACTGGCGGCGCGGTGTTGTTGAAGCGCAATAACACCAAGGTGGTAATTGGCCTCAAAGTCGCCCGGATTGATGGCGATCTCTTTCTCGAACTCCTGCTGCGCCTCCGGGTATTTCGCTTCTCCCTGATCGAACAGCGCAACTCCGATTCCCGCATGGACGTGGGCATGTTTGGGGTCGAGGGCCTCGGCCTTCTGAAACTGCCTGACCGCATCTTCGTAATATCCGGTTTCGCGATAGGCCACGCCAATCAGCGAGTACAACTCGGCATTCGGCTTCGAGCCGGCCAACAGTTCGTCAAAGATGACGCCCGCTTCGGTGCGCTTCTTCTGTTTGAGGTCCGCCAGCGCGAGTGTATAAGCGGTGTCGAAATCCGGATCGATGTGAAAGGCCGCTTGCAGGTCTTCCGCTGCCGCGGCGAAATCGCCCTTTGCGAAGCGGACCTTTCCGCGAAGCGTCAACGCCTTGGGATTGTGCGGATCGGCGGCAATTAAGCGGTCTATATTCTCCGCCGCCTGGTCCAGCTTTCCGGAGCGAAACTGTGTATACGAGAGGTCCAGGCGCGCCGGTATCGATGTCGGATCGATCTGCAAGGCCCGCGCGAACAGCTCTTCCGCCTTGCGAGTGTCCCCGGTGAGCACTCGAACATTCCCCATGCGGTCCAGCCCAAAAACCAGGGCCTGACGATATTCAGCAGAGGCCTTTTCGAACTCTCCAGCGACCTGGAA
>CAYTQA010000384.1:0-2695 GCA_964439495.1 uncultured Terriglobales bacterium
GGTGGGGCTGGACACTCGACTGCACATCCTGGAATACCTGCATAAAAGCCTGGGCGACAAGTTCCGCCCCGCGCCGCTGCTGGTGCAATACGTAAAGGCGGGGCGCGTGGGACGAAAGGCCGGACGCGGCGTCTATGACTATCCTGAGCAGAAAACGGAGCACAAAGCGGGCTCCTGATGCCGCTGCGAGGGCCGCAAATTCAAAGACTCTGGCGGCGTTCGATACTCCTTCTACTAAAGGAGCAAGCGCGGCACAGAGTCTTTGAAGGGGAACAACCCTGAATGATTGTACCTGCCTAATCCGTGTAAGCAGAGCGTCAATATCTGCCAGCAATCCTCATGCGGGAAAACAGGTATCCCTGGAGAACGATTTCCCGGGATTGGCGAAGGATTCCCTCCCAGGGAATGGATTCCCCCGATCTGGTTAGTTTTCGCTCGCCAACCGGCTTCCATCACGTCTGAAGAAATGGTGGAACTCTGGGGATTTCCGGCCCGTATCCAATTAAGACATGCGCACCCTGATCGACATCTTCGGGCAAACGCTGCGCACGCTGTGGGCGCATAAGCTGCGCTCCTTTCTTACCATGTTCGGCATCGCCTGGGGCGTGGGCTCGCTGCTGCTGCTGGTGGGCTTGGGAGAGGGCTTCCGTTCGGGCAATCGCAAGCAGTTGAACCAGATCGGCGAGAATGTGATGTTCAGCTTTGCCGGACGCGTGCCTCCCGCGCCGGGCAGCACCAACGGGATGCGGCAGTATTACCTGACCTACCGCGACTATCTCGACATCAAGCGCGAATGTCCCACGGTAAAAGAGGTTGTGCCGGTCATTCAAAGCGGAGACATCCGCGCCGTCAGCCAATACCAGAACAGCAATGGACAGGTGGTGGGGACGCTGCCGCCCTTTGCCGGGGTCCGTTATCTTCCATTGAAGACGGGACGATGGCTGAACGATGCCGATGACAGGCAGAAGCGTCAGGTCGCGGTGATTGGCTTTGAAATGCGCCGCAGCCTGTTCCCCGATCTAAGCCAGAATGTGATTGGCGAAAGCATGCTGCTCAATGGCGTGGAGTTCACCGTCATCGGAGTGCTGCAAAATGTGGGACGGCAGGAGAACAACCCGGGGAATGCGCGCATCTACATCCCCTTCACGGTGATGCACCAGTATTTTCCCGCCAAGGGAGAGAATATCCCCAGCGATTATGTGGGCAATCTTCTTTATCAGCCGGTGACGCGCGAGGCGCACATCAAGGCCCGGGACGAGGTGCGCCAGATCATCGCCCGCAACCATAACTTCGACCCTCATCTGGAAGATGCCTTTGAAGATTGGGACACGGTCAAGAGCGCGGAGATGGTGGGCAAGATCTTCGATGCCATGAACATGTTCCTGGGGAGCGTGGGCATCATCACGCTGGCGCTGGGGGCGATTGGGATCATCAACATCATGCTGGTTTCGGTCTCGGAGCGCACCCAGGAGATTGGCGTGATGAAGGCGCTTGGGGCCACGAACCGGCGCGTGCTGATGCAATTTTTTCTGGAAGGCGCGTTCCTGACCATGCTAAGCGGGATCGTGGGCATTGTAGTGGCGGGCGGATTTATGGCGGCGCTGGGAATGCTGCCGGCGCCGCCCGGCTTCGACCCACCCAAGCTGGTGCCATGGTCGGCGGCATTGAGCATGGGCCTGCTTTCGGTGGCGGGGATCGTGGGCGGACTTTATCCGGCGCGCAAGGCGGCGATGTTGCAGCCGGTGGAAGCGATGAGGAGGGAGTAGCCATGTTCAAGGACCTGCTGGGACAGGCTTATAGCGCCATGCGCTACGATCTGCGCCGCACCATGCTGACCATGTTCGGCATGGCCTGGGGCATCGCGACCGTGGTCCTGCTGCTGGCCTATGGGGCCGGCTTCGGGCGCGCCATCAATACGATTTTTACCTCGTTCGGGGCCAGGGTCATCGGAATTTTTCCGGGACGCACCTCCATGCAGGTGGGCGGCGCCAAGGCAGGCGTCCAGGTCCGGCTGGAAGCGGAAGATGTGGACCGCCTGCAGGCCGCCGTTCCGCTGATCCGGCATATCTCTCCGGAGGTGGGCAAGCAGGCAGTCGCGCAACATGGAGGCCGCTCTTTCACCTTCTCCATCTCGGGGGATTCTCCCGCCATCCAGCACATCCACAATTTCGAAGTCGAGGAAGGGCGCTTTTTCAACCAGGATGATATGAACCAGAGGGCGCACGTGGTGGTGCTGGGATCGGAGGCCAGGACCAAATTATTTTCCGGCGCGCCGGCCCTCGGAGAGACGGTGCGCGCCGATGGCATCCCCTTTACCGTGATCGGCGTATTGCAGCCCAAGATGCAGGAGGGCGACGACAACATCAATCGTATCCTGTGGGTGCCATTCTCCGCGATCAGCGACCTGAAATACACGCGCTATCTCGACGGCATGTGGCTCGATTATGAGATCACCGACTACCTGCAGATGGAGCGCATGGTGCGGGGGACGCTTGCCGCCGCGCACTCCTTTAATCCCGAGGACCAACGCGCCATCTGGGTCTTCAATGCCATGAAGCAGGTGAAACAATTCGAGATCATCACCGCGGGATTGCAGATCCTGCTGGCATTCGTGGGCACGCTCACGCTGGGCATCGGCGGAATCGGGCTGATGAACATCATGCTGGTTGCGGTGACGCAGCGCACGCGCGAGATT
>CAYTQA010000384.1:2705-2924 GCA_964439495.1 uncultured Terriglobales bacterium
GGCGCGCAAGCGGCAGATATTAGTGCAATTTCTGGCGGAGGCGCTCGCCATCACCTTTGTCGGCGGGGTCCTGGGCATCATTATCGCTTACGCGGTATCGCTGGGCGCGGGCAGGCTTACCTTCTATAGCGCGCTGGCCAAACACGCCGAGTCCGCCGATATCCGGCTGATTATCTCTCCGCTCAGCCTGGTGGTCTCCACTACTATTCTGGTGATTGT
>CAYTQA010000385.1:0-2919 GCA_964439495.1 uncultured Terriglobales bacterium
ATGTTCCTGTCCAGGTTTCATTTGAAGGAAAGCGCGGCGAGGTGCTCAACCATTCCGGTCCATGGCTGGCCTCGGGAGACTGGTGGAATGAGATGGAATGGAGCCGGAAGGAGTGGGACGTCCAGCTTCAATTCCCCGATGGCGCCACTCAGGACTATCGCATCTTTCTCGACCTCTGCACGAGGCAAGGATTTCTCGAAGGCAGCTACGACTGATGTATGTCGAACTTCACGCCCGTTCTGCTTACAGCTTCCTCGAAGGCGCTTCCCTTCCGGAACATCTGGCACAACGGTGCGCCGAACTTCAGTTGCCCGGCCTCGCGCTGCTTGATCGTGATGGCTTCTTTGGCTCTCCCCGGCTCCATCTCGCCGCCAAGCAGCTAGGCATAAAGGCCCATGTAGGAGCAGAAGTCACGCTTGCCAATTCCATGTTGAAAGGCATCAAGAGAGACATTCGCTACGCGCTCCTGGCTGAGAGCCAAACCGGATATCAGAATCTCTGCCGACTTATCACGAAGTACAAGCATCGCGAGAGGAAAAAAGGGGAGGGATTCACTACACCTGAAGAGGTCCGCGACCATGCTAATGGGATTGTATGTCTTACAGGCGGTGACGAGGGGCCGCTGGCATCAGCTTTAGAGACAGGTGGCCCGGAGGCGGCGCGCAAGGAGATGGAAAAGCTGGCCAGCATCTTTGGGCCACGGAATATCTATGTTGAACTGCAACGCCATTTTGATCGCCGGGAAGAATACCGCAACCGGGTGGCCTTGGATATTGCCAGCAGTCTGAAGCTGCCAGTCATCGCCACTAATGGGGTCTGCTATGCCCGGCGAGAGCAGCGAGCTATTGCGGACGTATTTACCTGCCTTCGTAAGGGCAGACGGCTTGATAATGCCGGACGCCTTCTCGCAACCAATTCTGAGCGACATATACGCAGCTCTGCGGAGATGGAAGCGCTTTTCGCGGACGTGCCTGAAGCCATCCACAATACCGGAGAGCTATCGAATCGCCTTCAATTCACGCTCGAAAACCTGGGCTATGAGTTCCCGAGATACTCCGCCATCGGACCCGATTCTTCCATGGCCGCCTTCCTGCGCCGGCAAACCATGGAGGGCGCACGGCAGCGCTACGGGCAGCTCGCAGCAAAAGTGCTTGCCCAACTGGAACGTGAATTAAAACTGATCGAGCAGCTTGATCTGGCAGGCTATTTCCTGATCGTCTGGGACATCGTCCGCTTCTGCCGTGAACACAACATCTTTGCCCAAGGAAGGGGCTCGGCGGCAAACAGCGCTGTCTGCTACAGCCTGGGGATTACCGCCGTGGATCCAGTGGGCATGAACCTGCTCTTTGAACGCTTCCTGAGCGAAGCGCGGGGTGAATGGCCCGACATCGATATAGACCTGCCCTCAGGCGATGACCGCGAGCGCGTGATTCAGTATGTCTATGAGCGGTATGCCCCACGAGGCGCCGCCATGACCGCCAATGTCATCACCTATCGGCATCGGATGGCAACACGCGAAGTTGGGAAAGTTCTCGGCATCTCGGAAGAAATGGTGGAACGGCTCAGCTCGGTGTTCGCCAATTTCGAGTGGCAGGACCCGAATGACACACTCGAAAGGTCGTTTCGGGATGCCGGGCTGGACATTTCGCATCCGCTGATTGGGAAGTATGTGCGCCTGTGCTGGGACGTGATGGACCTGCCGCGCCATCTCGGACAGCACAGCGGAGGAATGATTGTGTGCCAAGGGCAATTGGATTCAATCGTCCCGCTTGAGCCGGCCACCATGCCCAACCGGGTTGTGTGCCAGTGGGATAAAGACGACTGTGCTGCTTTAGGACTCATCAAGATCGATCTCCTGGGGCTCGGAATGCTAAAAGCCATGAAGACCATGCTGGAGCTGATCCCGGCCCACTACGAACACGAAGTTGATATTGCGAAAATCCCGAAGGACGATCCCAAAGTCTATGCAATGCTCCAGAAGGCAGACGCTATCGGGATATTTCAACTTGAAAGCCGGGCACAGCTGTCCTTCCTTCCCCGGCTGTTCCCGGAGGAGTTTTACGATATTGTCATCAGCACCGGAAGTATTCGCCCTGGCCCGATCCAAGGCGACATGATTTCGCCTCTGGTCAAGAGAAGGCAGGGGCTTGAAGCGGTTACCTACCCGCATCCTGTTCTGGAGAAAACGCTGAAGCGCACTTATGGAGTCATTCTCTTCCAGGAACAGGCATTGCGGGTGCTGATGCTGGTGGCTGGATTCACCGCTGCCGAAGCTGAGGAGGCCCGCCGCGCAATGACTCACAAGCGCTCCAAGGAAGTCATGCAGCCGGTCCTTGTGCGGGCGCGCAAAGGCATGGAGAAGAACGGCATTGCCCCGGATGTGATCGAAAAGATCGTGCACGTCGTTGAGCGGTTTTTGGGCTACGCCTTTCCGGAGAGTCATGCCTACAGCTTTGGACTGATCGCCTATGCCAGCGCCTATCTCAAGCTCCACTACCCGGCCGCCTTTACGGCGGGGCTTCTAAATGCCCAACCTATGGGCTTCTATTCCCCAAGTGTGTTGATTAAAGACGCGCAGAGGCATGGGGTCAAAGTGAAGCCGATCGACATACTTCGTTCGGAATGGGATTGCACACTGGAAACGCAGGAAGGAGAGATCGTCCTGCGCATCGGGCTGCGGTATGTGCGAAAGGTGCGGGAAGCCACCGCAAAAGCTATCGTTGCCGCGCGGAACATTCGCCGGTTCGAGGATGTTTCAGATCTGATTCGGCACGTGCCCGGACTCAGAAAGGATGAACTGCAAAATATGGCAGCGTGCGGAGCGCTCAATCCACTCGACCGAGCCAGCCAGCTGCATCGACGGGATGCGCTGTGGCAGGTGGCCAAGTTTGGCCGTCCACTTGGCCCATTGCTCCAGGG
>CAYTQA010000386.1:0-2905 GCA_964439495.1 uncultured Terriglobales bacterium
TCCTTCTGCACGAAGAGGCGGGTTTCATAGGCCACCGGTTCCTTCGCGTAGCCAATATAGACCACGCGCCCGGTGAATGCGGCCTCTTCCACAGCGGCGCGAAAGGTCTCGGGCAGGCCTATGGCCTCAATCACAACATCCGGCCCGCGATTTTCCGTCCATTGCAGCAGACGCTCATGCAGCGGCTCGCGCGAGGTATTCACGGTATGGGCCGCGCCGGCGCTCCTGGCGATCTCCAGCTTGCGATCATCCAGGTCAATGGCAATCGTCAACGCGCCGGCAAAATGCGACGCGGCAATCGCTCCAAGCCCCACGCCTCCACAGCCGAAGACGGCAACGATATCGCCGGACTGCACGCGTCCGCGACCGACCGCGTGAAATCCCACCGTAAGCGGCTCAACCAGGCACAGTTCCCTGATGCCGAGCTGCGCCGGATAGAGCTTTTCCGGAGGCATGCACATCTGCTCCAGCAGCGCGCCATCGCGCTGCACGCCCAGGGTCTCATTAAACTGGCAGGCATTCGGACGGCCCCGAAGGCAGGAGGCGCATCCGCCACAATTCGTGTAAGGGGAAAGTGTGACGTTCGTCCCCGGCTTCAGGTCGGGGCGCGACGCATGCGGTTGCAGGACGGTGGCGGCGATCTCATGGCCGGGGATGCGCGGGAAGCGCACCAGGGGATTTTTGCCGCGATAGGAGTTCAAATCGCTTCCGCACAAGCCGATCATCCGCACGCGGAGCGCGACTTGCCCATGTTGCCGCGGGGGTTCCGGCACATCTTCGATGACCGCTTCGCCCGGCTTCCGGATAACGAGTGCTCTCATGAACGATTCAGTGTACTACCCGGAGACGAACATTTTGCCCCTGCCGACATCTAAGTGTGACCCGCCGCCAATGCCCTCTCGCGAGCTTCGCGCAGTTTGCGAACCGGTTCGCCGGTGGGCTTGAATTCCATGGCGACCATGCGATCGTAGTGCAGCTCGCCCAGTTTGCGGAAGATGTTTTCATAATTAATCTCGCCGGAGCCGGGCTCGTGCCGGCCAGGAACGTCCGCCACATGCACGAGGCCAACGTGCTCGATATTGCGCTCCAGCTTTTCGATCAAGTTGCCCTCGGCGATCTGCTCGTGGAAAAAATCGTAGAGCATCTGCACCTGCGGATGATTCACCGCCTTGACGATCTCAAATCCCTCGTTCATGGAGGTCAGATAATAATTCGGGTTCTCTTCAGGATCGATGGTTTCAAGCAGGAGCCGCACCGGCGCTCCATTGATCTTCCGGCCTTCGATAATTCCGGCGGCCTTTTTCAAGGCTTCGATGCAACTCTCATGCTGCACCTGGCGAGGCATCCCAGGCACGACATTGCCCGACATGACGATCAGCGCCGGGCATTCGATCTTCTCCATGGATACCAGCTCGTCTCGCAACGCCGCCAGCATTGCTTCCTGCTCGCCAGGACGCGCCATGCCGTATTTGAGTCCGGCGGTCGCGTCGAAGCTGATGCCCAACTGTTTGCGCCTGGCATTTACGCGCTTCCACTCATCGTCTGACCATTTTTTGTGCTCTCCCACCAGCTCGACATTGCCGTAGCCCGCTTCCGCTACTTTCTCCAGCCGCTGCTCGATTGGGAGATCGCGAAAGACGGTCCAAAGCATAATGGAGATTTTGAACGATGCATTGGGAGCTTCCGCTTCGCCCGGCGTCTTCTCGCCGTGCGCCGCGTTTGAGGCCTTCTCTTCCCTCGCAACGCCCGCTTGCGAAGCTAAAGGGAGAAGTGCCGCCGCGGCGAGGTTTTTTGCAAAGGTGCGCCGATCCATAATCGATGAATTTTAGCCTCTTACTCGCAATGACGCGAAATAATTTTGCGGGGAAATTCTTTTTTGAATCAGGTTTTCGTAGAATGGTGCCCGTTTATGTTTCACCCACGGGGAGATTGCAAGGCATGAAAAGAACTGTTCTGCTCATAAGCGCCGTTCTGGCCTCGGCCATGGCACAGGCGGCCGTGGCGCAAATTGATACCAGATGGCAGATTCACGATCCCGCCCGCCCCACGCCGCCGGTCGTCGAACCGGGGACGGCGAGCACGCAGGAATCTCCCGGGCGGCCGCCCTCCGATGCGGTGATACTTTTCGACGGAAAAGACCTCTCCCACTGGACCAAGCAGGACGGGACTCCGGCCCCATGGAAGGTCAAGAACGGTTATCTTGAAGTGGTCCCGAAGAGCGGCTCGATTTACACTCGCGAGGCCTTCGGCGATTGCCAACTGCATGTGGAATTTCGCGAGCCCACGCCGCCGCAGGGCGAAGGCCAGGGGCGCGGCAACAGCGGTGTTTTTCTGATGGGCCTCTACGAAGTTCAAGTGCTCGATTCGTACCAAAACAAGACCTACGCCGATGGGCAGGCCGCAGCCATATACGGCCAATATCCGCCCCTGGTGAACGCCTCTCGTCCGCCGGGCCAATGGCAGAGTTATGACATCGTCTTTCATGGGCCGCGCTTCGGAAAGCATGACGAATTGTTGCGTCCCGCGCGCGTGACCGTGCTGCACAATGGCGTGCTCGTTCAGGACAATGTGGAACCGTCGGGGCCGACGGGACATCATGTGCGGCCCCCCTACAAGGCCGGCCCCGCCAAGCTGCCGCTCTCATTGCAGGAGCACAATAACCCGGTCCGCTTCCGCAACATCTGGATCCGCGAATTAAAAACGGCGGAGTGACCGCTCAACTCTCACGCGTTTACGGCACGGATAAATCCGTGCCCTGTTACGTCTCGTGAACGCGAGCGGTACATGAACTCAAAACAGTGTGAAATTTGAACTCCACGCCCAACTCAAACTTCAACGGCAACCCAAGCCCTTAATTTTGTCATCCTGTCTATAACAACAACGGCGGTGTCAAGGGCAGACGTAT
>CAYTQA010000387.1:0-2896 GCA_964439495.1 uncultured Terriglobales bacterium
GCAACATCTGGATCCGCGAATTAAAAACGGCGGAGTGACCGCCTTCCAGGGTTGCGACGCTTTGTCACTCCGACGGGACAGTCGAGTTTACATTGGCGGATGTTTCCGGGAGGGCCCACGCGAACAGGACCCCGCCACTCGCCACGACGACATACTGGCGGCCGTCAAGCTCGTAGGTGATGGGGGAATTTCCCACGCGTCCCATGGCGGAGTGCCACAGCGTGGCGCCGTCGCTGGTCCGCAGCGCCATCACGTTGCGGAAGGAATCGCCGGTGAAGGTCAACCCCGAATCTGTGGTAAGAACGCCCGCGGCCGAACCGCCGCCAACCAGATCGTGGTTCCAGCGGACCTTTCCGGTTTGATAGTCGATGGCCCTCAGCACTCCCTTGCCATGGATGCCGTAATCCGCGCCCGCCCAGCCCACATTGCCGTGCTCCGGCTTTGAAAAATAAATGCCGTAGGCATCGCGGGCGCTGACCAGGAACAGTCCGGTCTTGCTATCGAAACTGGGCGAACGATAGTTGGTCGCTCCACCCTCATCGGGCGCAATCAGGCGTCCGTCGCGGGCAGGGTCCTTGGCGGGGTTGCCGATCGGACGGCCGTCCTTATCCACTCCTTTTGTCCAATTAACGGTTGCGAAGGTAGTGGTGAGAAGGGCCTTCCCATTCGTGCGATCCAGCACGAAGAAATAGCCATTGCGCGAGGCCTGCAGCAGCATCTTTCTGGGAGAGCCGTTGAATGTGCCATCCACCAGAACCGGGACCTCGACGGCGTCCCAGTCATGAGTGTCGTGCGGCGAGGGCTGAAATCCCCAGACGAGTTTGCCGGTATCGGGATTCAGCGCAACGATGCTGCACGTCCAGGGATTATCCCCAGGACGCGTCTTCGCCGCAAGCACCGGCGTTGGGTTCCCCGTTCCCACATACACCAGATTGAGCTCCGGATCGTAGGTCCCGGTGATCCACATGTTTCCGCCGGTGGCGCCTCCACTGGAGGAATCCCCGCTGCCCGGCGGCGGCGTGCTGTAAAAGGTCCATTGCACCGCGCCGGTCTCCGGGTCAAGGGACTTGAGCATTCCGGGAAGATTGTCAAAATCCCCGGAGACCCCCACCAGAACATGATCGTGCACCACCAGCGGCGCCACCGAGGTCCAGTTGCCCTTATTTACGTCCGCGATCACGACGTTCCATTTGAGCTTGCCATCTCTCGCGTTCAGCGCGAGAACGTGATTATCCGGGGTAGCGAAGTAGACCAGGTCCTTGTAGAAGGCGACCCCCCGATTGCCGATATGAGAACCCTGATTCGGCGGATAGGTGTAGTGCCAGACCTGGGCGCCCGTCCGGGCATCGACCGCCCAAACATTGTCCGGCGTGGATACATACAAGATGCCGTTCACCACGATGGGGGAAGATTTGATCTCTGCGGGCTGTCCGGTTTCGAAGGCCCAGGCGAGCGTGAGCTCATGAACGTTCTCCGGGGTAATCTGCGTCAACGGGCTATGGCGCTGGCCGGAATAATCGCCATGATAGAGCGGCCAATTACCGGGAGTGGTCTTCAGGAGCCCGGAGGAATCGAGTTCCTGAGCGAATGCATGACTGCGGAATGCGGACATCAGGACCATAATCACGGCCAGCCGGAATATCTGCCTCACCAACTTCATTTGTGCGTCACCTCGTAATGGGAACGTTCCACACCAACGTTTAAATTTCACTGTAAGCGGCGCTCATGCGCCTAGCGCAAAGTCTGAATATAGGCGAGGACGTTGTGTATGTCCTCGTCGGTGTACTTCCCTAACTGCTCGCTGTGGGCCTCAAGCGGGTCCTGGACCGTCCACTTCACCTGACCTGTGGGCCATGACCGATACCATCCAGCGGGATCGATCAGCGCAATCGTGAATTCATCGCGGTATGCCAGGGGTCCGGTTATGGTTTGGCCGGAGGGAAGCGTCACGGTGGCGGTCGCAACGCGGGTGGGAGAGGGATTGTTGCGGCCTCTTCCCGGATAGAGCATGCGCTCCAGAAGCGCTAATCCTTCCAATCTGCTGGCGACGCCAGCAAGGTCGCCCGTGGCAGAATGGCACTTCGCGCACCCGCCAGGGCCATTGAAGTATTGCTTGCCGGCTTCCGGGTCTCCGCTCTGCAAATCGCTTAAATCTACGGTGCGCCGCCCACCTTCTCTTTTGGCCGCGCTTCCAGCGCTTCCAGCGGTCCCAGTACGCTCCGTCTTGGCCTTCTCAGTGTGGAGGAATGCGACCACTGCCGCGATTTGTCCCTCGTCCAGGGTGAACGCGGGCATCCCTTTATCAATGCGTCCATTCCGGACAACGGCGCCAATTTTTTCTCCATGCACATCGCGAGCGACCACAGGCGAAGCCATCAGGTCGGGGCCGGTCTCGCCGCCGCGCGCATCTCGTCCATGGCAGAAGCTGCATTGGGCTGCGAACAATTCCCTGCCCTCCTGTACCTGCTTCGGTGGATACGACTGGCGCGCTGCATGAGGAGCGGCGCTCGATTCCTCTTCCCCCGAAGCGGCGCGGCGGGCGCGGCTCCGGCCGGTGACAGAGGTGTGCTTCCGCACAGGGCCGCTGTTCGTGCCCTGGTTATCCTGGGCCTGTCCATAGGAAAGGACCGCGATACAGAGGCCTGCAATCAATACGAGCGATGCCAGCGCAGATGTCCTGCCGGTCCGAAAATTATTTGAGAGCGAAGAAAGCATAGATTAAATCCTTAATCGTGAAACAGAGTCATTGCAATCGATCTTCCGCTTACATCTATATCCGCGGAATTTGGCAATCTGAATGCTGAACACGCAACGTAAACTTCAACGTACAGTTTAATACCTTAAAATTTGTCATCCTGTCTATAACAACAACGGCGGTGTCAAGGGCAGACGTATG
>CAYTQA010000388.1:0-2890 GCA_964439495.1 uncultured Terriglobales bacterium
GGGATACGGAATCTCCTGAGAGATGCCCAAACCGATATAGGCGAAATTGTTGTTGGTATAGCCGGCGAATGGGCGTGGACTGCCCACGCTCAATTGCTGCGCCACTACCGTCGTGTCCGGAAGGGCGCCTGCTTGCCGGGGCACGTTCCTGGCCGCGCGATAGGCGTGGGTGGCAGCCATGATCTCCGGGCTTTTGGCCCTGACCTCGTCGATCAGATCCATCAACGGCGTGACTTCAGCGGCAGTATGCTGCGCCGCCTGCTCCGCGGCAGCATTCGACGATGGCTGCTGCGACCAGGCAAAGTCCGGAGTAAAAACTATGAACGCAAATATAGAGATTGTAAAAACAATGAAAGCCTTCATCTGCTCACCCATGGGCAACGAAAAATAGGCGCAGACACACCAGTGCGTCTGCCGGGAGGCGATGAAAGCCGGCTAGATTCTCAGAATTGTGGTGGAACCCGGAGGAGATTCGGGTGGTGAGGATTCGGCATCAGGAGTGGCACGATTTACAGCAACACTCCGAACTTTATCTTCTGGGGTCGCAACCGCGGCCAGTTGCATGAGCGATGTCAGCCGGGTGGCCTGTATCTGCAGGAGATCGGAGTGCGAGACTTTATTGCAGCATGAATGCGAGCTGTCCATGCCCATTTCGCCGCATTGGGCCGCCATCTTTGCGCAGCAGGCGCGTTCTTCCTGCGTAAGCTGCGCGCCGGGCAGAAGACAGGCGATTGCCGGGGCCGCAAATAACAGCAGCATCAGGGCCAAAGCCACGCATTTGGCGGCAGATTTCACCGCTTCGAGTGTATGCTCCCGGTAAGCTCCTTTGCAAGTTACGAATCGCGACTGCTCTTCAGCCTTCCCTGCCTCGTTCCGCGTACAGCCGCTCGAATTCCCGGGTGAAGGGCTCGGATTGGCCTTTGGGGATGCTGAGTGATTTCCATGCGGGCCCGCGAAAATGCTTGGCCAGCAGGATGATCTGGTTCACGTGCCCGGCATAATGCAGGAGCTGGCGATTGATTGCCTGCAGCACCGTCTGCTCCTTGCCTCTGATATGCACATTCAATCCCAGGTCCCCGGTCCGCAACGGGGTGACCGCATCGAAGACGCATTGCCAGCCGGATTCCCACCAGCTCATAATGTCCGCGCGGGTCGTCCCGGGTTGAATTACAAACTCCTGATCGCGATTGCGGTCGGGCTTCTCTCCATCGCTGTGCAGGAAGTCGGTCCAGCGCGAGCGCATATTTCCGGCCATATGCTTGATCAGCATGGCAATGCTATTCACCTCCGGATCGATGAGGCGAAACATATCCTCATCGCTCACCTGGGCAATGGCCTGTTCGGCAAGTTTTTTGTAACTGCGAAAGCTTCGTAAAGCGTCAGCCAGGTAAGCGGGACCAAAATCATCGTCGCGCATAATCTGGGGCATCAGGGACTCCTCGTCTATGCAGAGATGCGGGGCATCCAGGCAATCTCCACTTAGCATAACCCCGGCGCCCATTGCCCGGCTGGCGCTAATGTTCGCGCGTCATGTAAAAGTGGACGGCGGGCGTAAGAATCAGGGAGAGCACCATCGAAATCAGGATGCCGCCGATCACGGAGATGGCCAATGGCTGCAGCATCTGCGAACCGGCGCCCAGAGCCAGGGCCAGGGGAAACATTCCGGCGATAGCGGCCAGTGCGGTCATCACAATGGGACGCAGCCGGCGTCGTCCGGCCTGGATCATGGCCTCTTCGGCGCTCATGCCCAGGCTGCGGAAGCGCTGGTCGGCATCGAGCAGCAGAATGCCATTCTTGGCGACGATGCCAACCACCATAATCAAGCCCATGAAAGAAGCCACGTTGAAATCGGTGCGCGTGATCAGCAGCGCAAAGAAGACGCCGGAGGTAGAGAGAACGGCGGAGGCCAGAATCGCCGCCGGGGCGGAGAAGGTCCTGAACTCGAAGAGGAGCACGGCAAAGACGAACACCAGCGCCAGCGCGAGGACGAATACCAGGTCATGGAACGATTTCTGCTGCTCCTGATAGGTACCGCCGTATTCAACGCGAATACTGGAGGGCAAGTGGAGGGCGGCCACGGCCTTTTTCACTTTCGAGATGCCCGTGCCCAGGTCTGTCCCTTCAAGTCGGGCGGTAACTTCAACCAGGCGTTGAAGATTTTCCCGCCGTATCTCCAACTGACCGGGGATCTGGGTCAGAGTGGCGAGCGAGCCAAGGGTTGCGGTGTGTCCCGTGGAGCTGGTAAGCAAGGTATTGCTCATCGTATCCGCCGAGAGACGGTTTTGCGCCGGAAAGCGCACCCTTACGACGTAGGCGCGATCGTTGGCGATTACGGGGGTTGCCGCAGGCTCGCCTTCCAGCAGGGCAGCAGCATCGACCGCTACCTCCTCAGGGGAGAAGCCGGCCCGCGCGGCGGCCACGGAGTTGATGTCAAACTGCACCGCTGGGCCGCTAATAGTGTTGTCAATGCCGTTCAGGATATCGGTCACGCCGTCAATCTTGCCGATGGCATCGGCCACCTTCGGCCCAGCGTCCCTAAGCACCTCAGGGTCGGAGGCGAACAGCTTGATGACAATGGGCTGGGGAGCGCTGGTGAGGTCGCCGATCATGTCCTGAAGCAACTGCGCGAACTCGATATCAACGACCGGCTCCGCCTGCCTGATTTTGGCGCGTAAATCGGCAATGATCTCCTCGGAGCTGCGGTCGCGCTTGGCCTTGAGCTTTACCGAGATGTCGCCCGTATTGGCCTCGGTGACGGCGGCCAGGCCCAGTTGCAGACCTGTGCGCCGGGAGATGCTCTCCACCTCGGGAGCGGTTTTTATGATCTCCTCCATGTGGTGGACCGCCCGGTCGGTCTCCTGGAGTGAAGTACCGGCGGGGGTGATGTAAT
>CAYTQA010000389.1:0-2868 GCA_964439495.1 uncultured Terriglobales bacterium
TGAACGCACCTTCCTGGCCTGGATGCGCACCGGCCTGGCGACGATTACTTTTGGTTTTATGGTGGCCCGTTTCGGCCTCTTTCTGCGTGAACTCAAGGGCAAAACCGCGGCCCCGGCTCCTGATGCGTCGTTCCATTTTTCTTCGACCATTGGTATCGCGTTAGCTATTTTAGGGGTAGTGACGATTCTGTCAGCTTTCTTGAACTTCCTCTATGTGCGCCATGCCATCGATGCCGAACAGTTTTATCCAAAAGTCGGCCTCATCATCTTGCTTACGATCCTGGCGAGTGGCATCGGGTTTCTGCTGGTAATCTATCTCTTCTTTACGGCCTGAGACAGGAGGGGAAGTTGAAAGAGACACTCTCCAAACTGATTTGGTATGACAGGGTCATTCAGGCTTTTCTTGGTAGTCACGAGTATCTTAAAAGTACAGAACCTTTTGACAAGGAGAAGAGAAGATGACCAGATCTTTTCAAGGAAAAATTAATCTTGATGTTCGGGACTCAACCCCTGATTGGGGACCATATGAGCAGCCAAAAGCGCCCGAAGGCGCGCCCAATGTGCTTTATATTGTCTGGGACGATGTCGGGTTTGGAGCTTTTGAAACGTTTGGTGGCTTCATAGAGACCCCCACGATGCAGCGTATCGCTGATCAGGGCATCCGTTATGCCCAGTTTCACACCACGGCGCTCTGTTCGCCGACGCGCTCGTGCCTGCTGACCGGGCGCAACGCGACCAGCAATGGTATGGCTGCAATTGCCGAGGCCACTACCGGCTTCCCTGGTTCTTGCGGGCGCATTCCCCCTGAGAATGGCATGATATCTGAAGTCCTGGGCGAGCGCGGCTGGAACACCTACGCGGTTGGAAAATGGCACCTGGTGCCCGAAGAAGAGGCCAACCTGGCGGCTTCCAGACGTCTCTGGCCGCTGGGCCGTGGGTTTGAGCGGTACTATGGGTTCCTGGCAGGCGAAACGGACCAGTGGTATCCCGACCTGATCGAAGATAACCACCAGACTGAGCCGCCGGCTACTCCAAAGGAGGGCTACCACCTGAGTAAGGACCTGGCGGAGAAGGCCATGAGTTCCATTCGCGACTCGAAGAGCATTGCCCCGGACAAGCCCTGGGTGATGTATTTTTGCCCGGGAGCTGCGCACGCGCCACACCAGGTGCCGAAAGAGTGGGCCGATCGCTACAAGGGCCGCTTTGACATGGGATACGAGGAGTATCGTCACCAGGTCCTGGCCAACCAGAAGCGCATGGGGCTGATACCCCAGAACATAGAATTGCCGCCGCTCAATCCCTATGCCGATGTGAGAAGCGCGGATGGCAAACCCTGGACCGAAAACGACATTGTCCGGCCCTGGGACTCGCTGTCAGCGGACGAGAAACGGCTCTTTTGCCGCATGGCGGAGGTGTACGCGGGCTTTGTCACCTACACCGATCACCAGATCGGGCGCCTGCTAGATTACCTGGAAACATCGGGACAGCTGGAGAACACCATCATTGTGGCGCTTTCGGATAACGGGGCCAGCGGCGAAGGTGGTCCCAATGGGTCGGTGAACGAGAATAAATTCTTTAATGGGGTTCCCGACTCCATTGAGGAGAATATGCGCTACCTGGATGTGCTGGGCAGCGAACTGACCTATAACCATTATCCAAACGGCTGGGCCGTGGGTTTTTGTACACCCTTCAAATATTACAAACGCTATGCCAATTTTGAGGGCGGCACCGCGGACCCCCTGATGATCAGCTGGCCGAAAGGCATCAAAGCTCGTGGGGAGATCCGCCAGCAGTATATTCATGCCATCGATATTGTGCCCACGCTGTACGATTGCCTGGGGATCGAGCCCCCCGAGGTGCTCAAGGGTTTCACGCAAAGTCCACTTGAGGGGGCCAGTTTCCGGGCGACCTTCGATGATCCACAGGCCGCGCCTCCCCGTTCAACCCAATTCTATTCCATGCTGGGAACACGAGGAATCTGGCACGAGGGCTGGCATGCCAGCACGATTCACCCGCCCTGCCCCTCCAACTGGGGACATTTCGAGCAGGACCGCTGGGAACTCTTCCACCTGGAGGAAGACCGCAACCAGTGCCACGACCTGTCCGACAGCCAGCCAGAAAAGCTGGAAGAACTCAAGGGGCTCTGGTTTACCGAAGCTGGTAAGTACAACGGGCTGCCGCTGGAAGATCGCTCCGCGGTCGAGATCCTGACGTCGCCGCGTCCCCAGGTCACTCCTCCGCGTGATCGCTATGTCTATTATCCCAACTGTTCGGAGATTCCCGAGGCGGTCGCGGTGAATGTGCGCGGGCGTTCGTTCAATATTGCGGCGGAAGTGGAGATTGCCTCGGCAAACGCGCAGGGAGTGCTGTTTGCTCACGGCGGACGCTTCGGGGGACACTCCCTCTACGTCAAAGACGGCAAGTTGCACTATACTTACAACTGGTTGGGCCAGGAAGAGCAAAAGCTTGTCTCGAACACAAAGATTCCCACGGGTAAATGTATTCTCGGCATGCGCTTCCGTATGGAGGGGCACGAAGGAACCAACCCGGTGGGTATGGCGGCGCTGTATATCAACGACCAGAATGTTGGGGAGCAGAAGATGAAGACGCAGCCCGGCAAGTTTACGCTGGGCGGAGAAGGCTTGAATGTCGGACGTGATGGCGGTCAGCCGGTCTCCAGTGATTATCAATCGCCATTTACCTTCACCGGTGGCACCATCGAGCACGTCATCGTCGATGTGAGCGAAGTAAAGTACCGGGATATGGAGAAAGAGCTGCAAGCGATGTATGCTCGCGATTAGCGAATTCCCTCACCCTAAAAAAGCAGATGGCTCTGCCAGGCACAGGGGCAAAATTTTCAATTTTGCC
>CAYTQA010000390.1:0-2864 GCA_964439495.1 uncultured Terriglobales bacterium
CCTCCAAAGCGTGAAGGTTTTGTTCCCGACATAAAAATCGGCAACAATGTCCGGCTAAAACCATACGGATTCATCAAAGCGACCGCGGTCTACGATACCTCCTCTCCCTACGGCAATGATTTCCCATTGCCGGCCTTCATCGGAGATATCAATGGTCCTGACAAGATGGCAGAGTTCCATCTGAAGGCCCGCAGTTCGCGCTTCGGGACCAACTTCGAATGGATGGACCTGGCGCCAAATGTGGTGGTGACCGGAAAAGTTGAAGTGGACTTCGAAGGGAACTTTACCCGGGTCTCCAACCGCAACATCAGCTCGATCCGCTCCAGCCAGCCTTCCATCCGTATCGCCTATGGACGGGTGGACTGGGGAGCATCCGATCTGACCACCCTTTATGGGCTCTTCGGACAGGATTGGACGCCCTTCGGCTCCTCCACCTTGCCCAACCTGCTTGAAACCACCGCTCTCGGAATTGGTTTTGGCACTCTGTATGAGCGCGCCCCGCAGTTCCGCTTCGGGATCAACCATAAGCTGGGCGGCAGCCGGAATTTCGAAATCAATCCGGAATTCGCGGTAGTCCTGCCGGTCTTCGGAAACCTTCCCGGCAACCTGTGCACGGCATCGCCGCTCCCGCCAGGCTCAGCTCCGGGAGCAACGACTGTGGCCTGCAGTGCCACGAACCCTGCGGTGAACACAACCGGCATTGAGAACCAGTTAGCCTACGGAGAACGCCAGGGTACCGATGCTGGACGGCCCGAACTCCAGGGACGCCTGGTCGCGCAATTTCAGCTCGATAAGGCCCCGGCGGTGCCGCCCGCGCAACTGATCGTCAGCTTCATGCAGGGTAGCCGTTCCGCGGTTGTGCTCGCTTCGGAGATACCGACGGCCTTCAAGGCGGCATTTCCCGGCGGTACCCGCGTGAATACCGATCGTTATGGCTACACCGCGGAAATCCAACTGCCGACGCGCTTTGCCACTCTGATCGCGAAGTACTACAACGGCGAGGACCTGCGCTTCTACTTCTCGGGGCAGATCTACCCGGAGTTTAACGATACGCTCGGATTAACCGGCACTGCCACCGCGCCCAGCATCGATGGATCGTCTACGGTGGTCTTCGGGTTGCGCAATGGAGTCCCCCAGGTAGCTCCTCAGCGCGCGCCGCGCTCCCAGGGCGGCTTCGTGAATCTGGGTCTGCCGGTCTCCCGCTGGTTCAATGCCAACCCCAGCGGACGAAATGCCGGATGGGTCGTGTATGTGCATTACGGTTATGACCAGGTGCTGGCACGCGACGTGCGGCGGCTGGGCGGGGGACGAGAGAAAGCCAACCTTGCCTCCGGGCAACTCCAATATAAATTGAACAGCTTCGTGACTTTCGCGGCGGAGGAGTCGCTCTATCGTACTTTCGCGCTGCCGCTTAATTCGACGGGCAAGTTCCCGCTGATCAACGGTGTGCCAACACACCAATTGAAAGATATCCGTACTGAAGTCGGGCCCATCTTCAGCTTCTAAGCGCGAGGTTGGACGGTGGAAACTCAACCGGGAGTTTATAAACCAGGAGTCAGACCCGAAGGAGGTCTGACTCCCTTACAGGAGACCTTATGGCAGATGTTCCACTTCACGCTCAAACCCGCGGCGCGGGAGTTTCAAAAGTCACAATTGCTCCGCAGGTGGTTCCACCTTCAAAGATCTGGCAGGTGATCCTTGCTTCCGCGGTCGGGACCATGATTGAGTGGTACGATTTTTACATTTTTGGCAGCCTGACCGCCATTATGGCACTGAAGTTCTATCCTCCGGGGAACGATACCTTCGCTTATGTGGCCTACCTTGCGACGTTTGCCGTGGGTTTTGTGGTCCGCCCCTTCGGCGCCCTTTTCTTCGGACGAATCGGGGATATTGTGGGCCGGAAGTATGCCTTCCTGGTCACGCTTTCGATCATGGGAGGCGCGACTGCGCTGATTGGCTTCCTGCCCACCTTCGCAACCGCCGGCTGGTTTTCCCCGATTGCGCTGATTGTGATCCGGATTTTGCAGGGGCTGGCCCTGGGCGGCGAATACGGTGGAGCGGCCATCTATGTTGCCGAGCACGTACCCGACACAAAGCGCGGCTTCTATACCAGCTTTATCCAGATCACCGCGACCCTGGGATTATTTGTCTCTCTGGCTGTGATCCTGATTACCCAATCCTCCATGAGCGCCGCCGATTTCGCATCGTATGGCTGGCGTATCCCGTTCTGGATTTCCATCATCCTGGTGGCCATCTCGCTGTACATCCGGCTGAAGATGAAGGAGTCGCCGATCTTCTCCCAACTCAAGAGCGCGGGATTGACCTCTGTGGCGCCGCTTAAAGACGCATTTGCGCACTGGGAGAACCTGAAGCGGGTCCTGATTTCTCTCTTCGGCGCCACCGCCGGCCAGGGAGTGGTCTGGTATGCGGGCCAGTTCTACGCCCTGTTCTACATGCAGACCGTGCTCAAGGTGAATCCGAAGACCGCCAACATCATTATCGCCATTGCGCTGGTCATCGGCATGCCATTCTTCACCGTCTTCGGCGCTCTTTCCGACAAGATCGGCCGCAAACGGATCATGATGGCCGGCTGCCTGCTCGCCGTCCTCACCTATTATCCGATCTATCACGGGATGCAACGGGCGGCGGGGAACAACGTGGTCACTGTAAAATCGACCAGGAACAAGGTGACCGGCGCGATTGCCCTCACGCCGCTTACCCCCACCGCAACCGGTGCTTTGGTCCCGGCCAAAGAAGCCCCTAACCCAGACAAGACCATGCTTGTTTTCCTTGTATTTCTCCAGGTCCTCTATGTGTGCATGGTCTATGGGCCGATCGCGGCTTACCTGGTGGAGGCCTTTCCG
>CAYTQA010000391.1:0-2835 GCA_964439495.1 uncultured Terriglobales bacterium
AAGATATCGGTCCGCAGTAAGCTGGGAAAGGGCACAGTGTTTAAAATCGAAATTCCGGTGGTCCGCTAATGTGGCGTCAAGGCAAGCTGGGAATTCTGGTTGTGGACGATGAAAAATCGGTGCTCGCGACCTATGCTCTTATTCTGCAGAAGCAGGGATATGCCGTGCAGACGGCCATCTCCTCGGTGGAAGCCAACCGGCTGCTGGACGAGCACAAGTTCGACCTTCTCCTGTGCGATTACTCCCTGGAACAGGAGCATACCGGCTTTGAAGTGATTGAATATGGGCGCAAGAAGATGCCCGGCGTAAAGGCCGTTCTTCTAACCGGCTACGCCAGCAAGGAAACCGCCGACCAGGCCCAGCGGGACGATATCCAGGTGCTTTATAAGCCCATTGACATCCAGGAATTTTTTGAAACCGTCAGCACTCTACTAGGAAAAAACAATGCCTCAACCAAAGAAAGCAGCTCCGGCAAAGAAGAAGGCCCCAGCGGTAAAGAGCACGGTAAAGAAAGAACTAAAGAGCCAGGAAAGCCCGACACTGGCCATGGTGGGCGCAGCCGCCCCGTCCAGCGTTCGCACTGAAGCTGCCCCAGGCAAACAACAGGAAGGCCGTTACGTCTATGGCGTAATCGAGGCCAAGGAAACCATCAACTTCGGCAAGATCGGGATTGGCGGGCTCGGGGAAACCGTCTACACCGTCCATCATGGAGATGTCTCTGCCGTGGTGAGCAAGACGCCCGTTTTTATCTTCGATCCGACGCGCGAAAACGCCCTCGCCCACGAACATGTGATCGAAACCGTGATGAAGACGAACACCATCATCCCCATGAGTTTCGGCACCGTCTTCCGCACCGATGACGATATTCGCGAGGTGCTCAAATCCATCCACTCTTCGCTGAAGGACGTGCTGAAGCAGATGGCCGGCAAGGTCGAATTCGGGCTGAAGGTCACCTGGGACCGCGACCGCGTAGTGGAAGAACTGAAGAAGGAAAACGAGGAAATCCATCGTTTCCAGCACGAGCTCACGCGCAAGCACCTGCAATCCACCTACTTTGCCCGCATGCAGCTTGGCCGCATGATCGATAAAGCGCTCTCGGAGCGGGCCGCCGATGTGGTACGCGAAATTTATGACGCCCTGCGCGGCGTCTGCGTGGCCTCGCGCGACAACAAGCCCATCGGCGACAAGATGATCATGAACGCCGCCTTCCTTATCCAAAAAGAGCGGGAAGCCGAGTTCGATGATGCCGTCAATCGCATTGCGCAGAAGTTTGGGGACCGCTTGAATTTCAAGTACACCGGTCCGTGGCCGCCCTACAATTTTGTGAACATCCGCCTCAAGCTCGAACGAGGGACCGGAAGCTAACGCGCGCCGGGAGGGACCATGCTGTTTGTCGACGATCTGTTGATGCTGCCGTTTACCGGCTTCAAATCGATCCTGCGGACCCTGATCAAGGTGGCTGAGCAGCAGTACACGGACGATGCTCCCCTGAAGGAGCAACTGCTGCACCTGCAGGTTGAGCTTGAAAACGGCACCTTGACGGAAGAGGAATACATGGAGCGGGAGGCGCAGATCCTGCGCGACCTGCGCGAGATACAGAACCGCAAACGCGAGATGGCGGGACTGCCTCCTGAAGAGGCCACCGGCCTTTCGGGCAAGGTGAAGGAAGGATCCGGCGTAGAGCTTACATGGGACCCGAACTCCGAGGACAACGTCGGCCCTGGCAGATAAAGGTTCCAGCTCACAAAATTAAAGGCACAGCATTTTCGCTGTGCCTTTTTCCATTTTACGAATTACTTTTTGCCGTAGACAAGCACCCGGAAGCTGTCCGGCTTGATGGATGGCCTGGGGAGCGGCTGGGTGGCGGTGGCGGCGGGCGGCGGCCCGAAATCGGCGGTCACGGTGATGGCGTTATGGGTCTTCTCGTCCAATGCCATGGTGCGCGCGCCGTGCTCGGTCTTGAGCGTCTGCGCCAGGGTGTATTTGCCGGGCGAATCTTCGTGATAGATGCTCATGGTACCGTCGCCTCCATTGGAGGCGAATACCAGCCCGTCAGAGGGATCGAATGCCGCCGCATCCACTCCCGCGCCAATGGGCAGCGTGGTGACCGTGTCGCCCGAATCGGCGTTGACCACGGCAATCACTTTGGTGTCGTCACAGGCGGAGAAAACGCGCCGCGACTTGCGGTCCATGGCCAGCCCGCTGGGGCTTTCGCAACCTTTCATCTTCCAACGTGATTTCACCGATGCGGCTTTGGCGTCGATGGCCGCCAGTTCCCCGCTGTCTTCAAGATTCACAAAGACCGTCCCCTGCCCATCGGAGACGGCAAACTCCGGCTTCCCGCCAAGATCGATGGTGGAGACGACTGCATTGGAGCCTGCGTCAATGACGGTGGCATTCTTGCTACGCCCATTGAAGGCAAAGACGCGGTTGGACGCTGGATCGTAGATGATCGCGTCAGGGTTCTCGCCGGCCGGAACGTCTGTCGTTTTGCTGAGCGTCTTCAGATCGATGACGCTCACGTTATTGCCGCGGCCATTGCTGATGAACCCTTTGCCGAGGTCGGGCGCGAGCGCGATTCCATGCACTCCGGAGAGACCGGTGATGTCGCCGAGCTGCTTGCCATCGTCAATATCGAGCACCAGGAAGTGGGAGCCGCGCGAGATATAAAGCCGGCGCGCCGCGGAATCGACGGTCAGGTAGTCCCATCCGCCTTCGCCGCCTACTTTGTAAATTTTGATCAGATGGTAATTTGTTTTTCTGGTGGCTGCGGTACCGATCACCGTCGCCGCGAGAAGAAGCAGCAGCACTGCATAAAAAAGTAGGACCGGCCGT
>CAYTQA010000392.1:0-2829 GCA_964439495.1 uncultured Terriglobales bacterium
CTGGAAGCCGAAGCGGACCATCATCTTTGGAAGTTGGGACGCGGAAGAGCAGGGGCTGATCGGCTCCACGGAATGGGGAGAGGAGCACGAGCGCGAGCTGGCCAACGCCGCCGCCTATTTCAACGTGGATGTGGGAGTCGCCGGACCGAATTTTTCCGCCAGCGCCGTCCCTGCGTTAAAACAGTTTGTGCGTGACGTTGCCAAAATGGTCCCCAGCCCCAGGGGCGGCACGGTGTATGCGGTATGGAAGGGCGCGGAAGCCCATGAAAAACAGGCATCGCCCGATCTGGGAGGCACGCAAAATCGTCTTCCCAATGCGAAGGTGGAGCAGGACGTGGAGGTGGGAGACCTCGGCAGCGGCTCCGATTATTCCGTCTTCCTGCAGCGTATGGGGGTGCCGGCCACCGATGTTGGATCGGGCGGCTCTTACGGCGTCTATCATTCCGTCTTTGATAACTTTGCCTGGTTTAAGAAATTCGGCGACCCCGATTTTAAATACGAGCAGCAGATGGCCCGCATCTTCGGAATCGAGGTGCTGCACATGGCCGATGCCGATGTGCTCCCGCTCGATTACAGCCTCTATGGAAAAGAGGTAGTCGCCTACATTCAGCACGCCCAGGACAAAGCGCAGAAGACCTTCGGCAACAAGGCCCCATCATTCGGCGCGGCCCTGCAGGCGGCACAACGCTTCGCTGCTGCGGGAGATTCAATCCTGAAATCGCAGAACAACACTGCTTCCAATCCCGATTCATTGAACCACGTTCTTCGCGATGCCGAACGCGCCCTGCTGATTCCGCAGGGACTGCCAAGCCGTCCGTGGTTCCGGCACTCCATCTATGCGCCGGGCGAATACACGGGTTATGCCGCAGTGGTGATTCCTGGCGTAAATGAAGCCATTGACGCCGAGGACCTTCCCCGGACCGCAAGTCAGTTGCAGGCGCTCGCCGACGCTTTGGGCCGCGCCTCCTCGGTCCTGGAGGGTTACGGTAAATAAACCAAAGTAATCTTGGCCGAAGCCGCAGGCGAACTCATAATAAGAGCACCCTCCCGGGAGAAAGGTACTTATTATGTCGCCATGGCGTGAACAACGGTTTGGTTCCCTCTTAGGCACAGGTGGAGTGTTTTGGGCCGTGTATATCGGCACTCACAACGCCACCGAGCTCAATCAGATTCTCGGCAACATCATGTTTACGCGCGGTCCCCTTCACCTGATGGGTATTGGGTTTCTCATTTGGCTCCATGGAAAATACCGTCGCGCTGTTCATGTGAACCGCGCCTGAATGGTCCAAGGGACCTTGGAACTAAGAAGCAACAGTTGTCCGCTCTAAGGCATTTCAGCGATGTCGGACACCCCAACCATCAAAGAGACTTAGGACCATGAATACCGCCGTACAAAAATTTCTTAACGCCCACGATCGTTACACCGAGCTTGAACGCATCCGCACCGAATGCTCACGTCCCGCCGAGCGCGAGGTGATGCACATCGAGATCATGAAGGCTTATCTGGAAGTCCAATACCGCGCCAAGGTCATTGCCGGGCTGCAGTTTGCCGATGGCATGGACTTCGCGGAGCTGAATTAAGTTTTAATCCGGAAAACCTTTGTTGCAGGGTTGATCGTCTAAGATAGAGCCGCCACTCCTCCGTGCGCCCACGGAGCACCAGATACTGCCCGCCATTCAGTTTCATGGTGCGTCGTCCTCATTCATAAGGAGAGACCGACATGAGTCTGGTTCGAATCACGACAAGCAACCCTACCCAAACCTATGCCCTTTGGGACCTTTTCACCCAGCGCGGACTTCATGCCGTGGTGCTCTCGCCAACCGAGATTGGGATTGAGTGCGACGAACTCCCAAAAGATCTGGGTGACGCGCTGGCTGGCTGCTCCTCCAGCATTACCGATCAGGGTCTTCACGAGATCTCTTCTTCCCCCTCTTTTATCGATACGCAATCTCGCGATACCAGTACTGAATCCCATGCTCAGGATTCCTATGGGCCGATAGACTCCAGCAGCGAGGATTACGACCAGGAGTACTCCTCTCAGCGGGAATTTATTCTGGCCCCTCACTGGCGGGCCGCTAGGACTTCATTGTTGCGCCTGCTTGCCAGCATGGAAGCCAGGGGACAGCGCATTCAGCAATGGCTGGACAGCCGTGCCCAGCAACTGCATGAGGCCGAGGAGCGGGTCCTGCGGAAGGGCCGTGCCAGGGACGAGGCGCGCGAAGCGGCGGAAGCCAGGGTATGGGAGAGCAGCGTGCAACCCAACTGGTCGGTCGTTACTTTCATGAACGGGAAATTGAGTAATGGCAAATCGTTTGTTTTGGCAGGTGGGCTGGTCATGGCCGCTCTGTTTGCCCTTGGGTTGCTGCTATCGCGCCACAGCCATCCTTCCTTGACCGCGACGCAGGCGAATGCGGCCGTGCCCACAGCGCATTTAACTTCGGCGCCTGCTGCGCCTGTACATAGGTCGTCCAGCAAGCATATGCGGAGTGTCCAGGCAAAAAAGGCCGTAGCTCCCCCTGCTCCTCAGGTAGCAGCGGCCCATCGGGCGCCAGCGCTTCCGGCCGCAAAACATGCTCATCACACATATAAAAGCTATGACGATGAACCAGAGGTTGTGACCCACTACTACACCAAAAATCAAGCCCCGCAAATCCGCAAGGCCAGCTACAACGGCGTGAAATATTACTCCGACCTGGATTAGCACAACTCGAAATTAACAATTTAAGACTGGCGATTCGAATCCTCAGACCCGGGCGCCTGCATTCCGACCGTGAGCGCTAGTATGCCTCTGGCGGCAGCGCGCCTTCAGCCAGGTTCTCAAAGCGGGT
>CAYTQA010000393.1:0-2826 GCA_964439495.1 uncultured Terriglobales bacterium
GGGGGCGGATGGAAAAGTCCTCAATGCCAATGAGCAGGTGCAGGAGGTTTGGACAGGGACTACCCTGGCCCTCGCCTCCGAGATGCTCGCCGAAGGTCTGCCGGATGAAGGCTACGCCACCGCCAAGGGCGTCTACAATGGCGTCTATGAACGCTTCGGGTATTGGTTTCGCACCCCCGAAGCCTGGGGATTGGATGGTCATTACCGGGCCAGCATGTATATGCGTCCGGGAGCGATCTGGTCAATGGAGATGGTCAGCGAATCGAAAAAAGGAGGAACAAAATCCAAATGAGAAAAACAGCCTTTTCATGGCCTGCAGTTCTGGCGGGTGCACTGCTTTTAACCGGTGTCCTGGCCGCCCAGGAACCGTCCTCAACCAGCGCCACGCCTAAAACTGCCGCCCCCACGATCGCGCCGGGTATATTGAGCGCTCAGGAGTTGAAATCGGCCCTGCCTGCGACCGTCTTTTTTCGCGGACAAAGCGCTCCCGTCCAGTTGCGCAATGCCGGCGGCATTCGTTTTTCTGGCGGCAGGTTGCTGTTGGCCACACTGGTGGATAATGCAGGCTATTCCACCGGCGTCGCGGAAAAATATCAGGGTTACCTGATCACGGAAGACAAAATTAAAGTCGGCGATCAGGAGCTTGCGCCCGGGGCTTACGGCTTCGGCTTTGTGGGAGAGAACCAGTTCATCGTGCAGGACGTCGGCGCTCACGATGTGCTGACCACCACCTTTCAGACCGATAGCCAGATGGCCCATCCCAGCCCGCTGCGCATTACCCAGACGAATGGGGAATACCGGCTCTACTCCGGCAGAAAGTACGTGACCTTGGCTCTATCTGCGGCTCAGTAGACGCGCATCGCGGAACATGGCTTCAGCAGCAAAACAGGCCGATGCATTTTCGCATCGGCCTGTTGTTTTATGAAAAACTCTTATGCGCTGCGTCTGGGCCGGATCGTCAGCTCTCGTACCTGCGACAACAAACTGGAGCGCTGAAATGCGTCCAGCTTATCCAGGAAGGGAACGATGGAGGCGATAAACTCGTCCTGCAGCAGGGATTCGATCTCCTGCTGGCGCGACATGGCATCGCCGCGCAGCAAGTCGGGCACACTCACCTCAAGCGCCCTGGCCAGGCGCTCCAGCGACGAGAGGGTCGGCGTGGCTTTCTCGTTTTCGATCTTTGAAACGTAAGTGCGGGGCACATCCATACGGGCCGCGAGCTGGCGCTGGCTCAAGCCGCTGCGCAAGCGCAGTGAGCGGATTGCCTGGGCAATCTGCAAATGCGGACGGCTGCTGGTATGTCCCGGAGCGGGCGTGGGTTCCGCCAGAATCGGCTCGGGTTCCTCGTCGAGCGACGCACGGCATTTTCTGCAAAGATTGTTGTTGGTCCGAAATTGGACGAGGTGACAATGGTCGCATCTCAAGACTTCCCGTGAGTCGACGGGGGCTAGAGTGGTCGCCATGTTTGGTGGGAGTTGCCAGAGCGAGGCACACCCATTACAACTGGGGTTACTTTGCGGTAACCTGACCATTATTGTCAAGAAAATTCTCTGTAAAACACTGATGAAGCACAAGATTTCCGGAGAAAACCGGAAGAAAGCGAGTGGAGAGCTTGCGTAATCGTGAATCGGCGTGGGGTTTACTATGTGAATACACCCAATCGGAGGGCCTGCGGAAACATGCGCTAGCGGTGGAAGCGTGCATGCGGGCCTATGCCCGGAAGTTTGGCGAGGACGTCGAGAAGTATGGGCTTACCGGTCTTCTGCATGACTTCGACTACGAACGCTATCCCACACCTCAGGAGCATCCATTCGTCGGCAATAAAATTTTAGAAGAGCAGGGATGGCCCGAAGATGTCCGCCGCGCCATCCTCTCCCATGCCGATTATTCCAGGGTGAAGCGGGAGACCAACATGGAGAAGGCGCTCTTCGCCTGCGATGAGCTGGCGGGCTTCATTACCGCCACCGCGCTGATCAAGCCCGGCAAGTCTCTGGCCGAGGTGGATGCGAAGTCAATCCGCAAGAAGATGAAGGACAAAGCCTTCGCCCGCAGCGTCTCCCGCGATGACATCGTGAACGGCGCCGCCGAATTGGGCGTGGACCTCGACGAGCACATCCGCCTCTGCATTGAGGCCATGAAGAAGATAGCCGGCCAGTTGGGATTGGCGGGCGCTACTCCCAAAAATGAACTCAGCACGGTGGATTGAGATCGACTCCTGAACTTCCAGCAGAAATCACTTCGCTTCAATATGGAAATTCGATCCCCATCGATTCGGCCATCTGGAAGGTGGCGGCCCGGAACTGCTGGCCATCGGAGGCGAAGGAAGCATGGCCACCCGAAAACGACGCCAGCCTTTCCAGAAGGTCGCGCTCGGAGGAGCCTTCAACATCCAGGCCGATGCAATTGACAGTAACCTCGCTGAGCTGGGCGGAGAGAGGCGTGGAAGCCGCTTCCGTCGCGGTATTGCGCCCATCCGAGATCACCAGCAGAACATGATTTCTATTTTTGCCGATTCTTTTGAGGTGCCCGGCGGCAAAGGCAATGCCATCAAAGAGCGCCGCGCCCGATTTGGGTTTCAGGTTGGAGATGGCCTCTTCCAGAAGGGTGTCCTGGGCAGTCAGGTCCTGCTCAAAATCGAGTTGGTCGCTGTACGCCATGATGAACACCTCATCATTCTGGCGCAGATGACGCACCAGGTCAGTCAACGCATTGAGAATGTCATGGCGGTTTCCACCCGTGAGCAGTCCGGTTTGGACCAGGATGCCAAGAGAGACGGGCGCGGTCGGCGAGACTGTCCGGCGCACAGGCCTGGGTTGCGAAGGAGTT
>CAYTQA010000394.1:0-2821 GCA_964439495.1 uncultured Terriglobales bacterium
GCAAGCCGGGATGGGACCTCAATATTTTTGAAGCCATTCGCCAGCGCTGGCCCAACATCCTGTTGAGCTGCGATGCCAACTCGGCCTATACCCTGAAGGATTTTCCGCTGCTTGAGCAGTTCGACCGCTTTCATCTGCTCATGATCGAGCAGCCGCTCTGGCACGACGATTTTTATTTCCACGCGCAATTGCAGAAGCGGCTGAAGACACGGATCTGCCTCGATGAAGCCATCCGCAATGTGCGCGATGCTCAGGCCGCCATCGAGTTGGGGGCTTGCGGAATCATCAATATCAAAGTGGGGCGCGTGGGCGGCTTCAGCCAGGCCCTCCAGATTCATGATCTCTGCCGTGGAAGCAATATCCCGGTCTGGTGCGGTGGAATGCTGGAGACAGGGATTGGCCGCGTGCACAATATTGCGCTCTCCACCTTGCCCAACTTTTCGCTTCCCGGAGACGTTTCAGCCTCCAAACGCTACTGGAAAGAGGACGTGGTTGAGCCCGCGGTGGAGGTTTCCCGGCAGGGAACGATCCCGGTGAAGGACGAGGTTGGAATGGGATACTGGGTCAGGGAAGAGCTGATTGAAAAGCTGACCGTCCGCCAGATTACCTTAAAGAAGTAGCACTGCTGGCCACCACTGGCGGCGATTTCTCCAGCATGTCCACGGCCTGCTTGAGGCTCAGATTATCGGGAAGGCGATGAAAGTCCGAAAGCACCTCCTTCTCCTGCATGTTGATGGTCTTGAAGAAGAGCGCCTTGCCGGTCATATTCACGTTCATGGTGGTGATGTCCCAGCGAGTTCCCTCTATCTGCTTCTGCTCGACATAAAAGCTGCCACCCTTATCCAACCGGCCCAGGATGCCCCAGCCGAAGGTGACGTCCTGGAACATATGGGCGTCAATCTTCACCAGGCGCTGCTGCCTGGCATCGAGAATGAGTGTGCCTTCCATGCCCCTGTAAACCGAGCTTTCCCGGCTTGGAGGATCGAAATTCGGGTCGGGACGAAATTTAAAAATCACCAGATCGCCATTGACTCCGCTCTGGGTATAGAGGAAGGCATCGGGAAGTACCCGAAGCATCTCTTCGGCTTTTTTAGCGTCTTCCTGCTCCGCGCGGCGTTTTTGCTGCTGTTCTTCAGGGTTATTGAGCAGCTTTTGCAGGCGCTCCTCATCGTGAGCGCGCTGCTCCTGGTTCAGTGGCTGATCGTTGATCGCAATAAGCCTGGAGACGCTGCCTAAGGGCGTCTCGACTACCTGTTTGACGGTTGTCCCTTTGGGCGTTTCCTTGCGCAGGTGGTAGGCAAAATGAGAGTGGTCTTCGTGGTCCGCGGCAAGCTCATGTTCGATGATGTGCCTTACATACTGCTTGGCCGCAGCCCCGGAGAGTCCTTGCGGCTGGCTGGCCGCCGGCGCGTTAGAAGAAGCTTGGCCAAAAACGGCTACCGCAGCCAAAACCGCGGAGCAGAAAAACTGTTTGTAGATCGAGGATAAGGTCATCATTACCCGGGGTACCTGATTATTTAGACGTTGAGCGGCTTCATCCTGTTGCATCGCTTGTAATCACATGAAAGAACGCATTTTACTAGACGAGGAACGAGAAGCAAAGGCAGGACCAGGGGAAAGAATGTCGGTTCAATCGGAAAAGGCAGTCCCATTGGCACAAGTCGCGACACATAGCAGGACCGCTGTTCCCCTGGTTTTCGATCCTGCCATCAGCACGACTATTCCGAATGAACCGACAGAAGTAACTTGCAAAAGCGTGGCCAAACTCCTTACCTTTTGTAAAACTTTATGAAACAACAGCATCTCTGTCGCTTTCCTCAGTAATTTATGAATATTTATAAGTTTTTGAAATGATAAAGATCTCAGGGAGAGTTCTCCCGCGGTGCATACTATGGGCATCAAAGTTCCTTACAAGAGAAAATCGCTTCGTAAGTTTGCTGCCCCGATGCCCTTCATGGGTTATCGGCTGACGTAAGGAAAATCGAAATATTTGCGGCTTTTGTCATCGTTTTGTATAGTTCCGGTAAGCTGTTTCAGTCGAGCCATTTGCGACTGACAGTTCGACGAGAGTCTCGGGCGCTCGCTTATGCTCGCTCCCGAAGGTCTTATTCCCACGCGGAGGTTGGAGTGTTATGTCGACGGGTCCTCTCAAGGCGCCGGGTTCTTCCACCGGAGAAATTGCCCATATCGGCAGTTCGGTTTTTATCAAAGGCGAGCTGTCCGGAAACGAAGATGTGTATCTCGATGGCGAGGTTGAAGGCGGAATCGAGCTGCGCGATTTTGCTTTGACCGTGGGGCCGAAAGGGCGTGTTCGCGCCAATATCCACGCCAAAACCGTGGTGGTCCAGGGCAAGGTTGAGGGAGACATCTCCGCCGATCATAGGGTTGAGCTGAGAAAATCCGCGATGGTCACCGGGAATATTCATGCTCAGCGTTTGACAATAGAAGACGGAGCGCTCATTGCCGGCAAGGTGGAGATGGTCCAGGCGGCGCCTTCACCGGAAAAAACCGAGAGATCGAAGGCGGGCGCTGCCGCTCCGACGCTCTCCTCAACCGTTCCAGTGGCCCCGGCAGCAACACCGGCACAGGCTTTACAACCAGAGAAGGCTTAGTTCTTTTTAAGCAACTTCAGAATGGGTCCAGTCACGCAATCTTTTCTTCGTTTTTTTCGAGGCGGCGCATCTCCTCAGCCGGCCAGGGCTGAGGAAGCCCCCGGCGCATCCACCCGGCGCTCCAGCGGACTTGCTGAGCTGGTCCGGTCACTCCATAACCGGGAAGGCCTGGCGGTACTGGATCTTGGCCCCACTTCCCCTACGAACAT
>CAYTQA010000395.1:0-2816 GCA_964439495.1 uncultured Terriglobales bacterium
GTCGCCAATCACCTCGATCTTCACCCAATCGGAGAGGCCGACTTCGCGTCCCAGGCGCGCCGCGCGGATGGCCTCTTCGGCGGTGTAGCATCCGGCGGTGTTGGGCAGCAGAAAATACTTTCCGGGATCAATGAAATCGAGCAGCGATTCTTTGGAGCGGTCGAGGTTCACGCGGCGCACGGCAACGGTGACCATCTCCGCGCCCGAGGCCTCAATGGCGCGCGCCGTCTCCTGTCCGCTTCTGTATTTACCGGTCCCGACAATCAGCCGCGACCTGAACTGACGTCCTGCAATTACCAGGGAATCCATAAATCCATTGTAAATCCTTGGGGAATGGATTGCGGGCCACTCGCCGTCAGTGCATTTTCGAGGTGTAGTATCCGTGACGGTGGCGCACGATGAGCTTGCCATCGGCTGCGCTTCCGGCTGTGCTCCCGCCAGGGGCGCCGGCTTCGGGCGCGACATGCACGCGGACCTCAATCTCGCGATAGTCGGAGGCGGCCAGCCGGCGGTCGGGATAATACGCCAGCAGGTATTGCGTGCGCAGCTCATCGCTGATCTGGGTAAAGGCTTTTTGGATCTCCGGCAGGTCGGCGGCATAGTAATATTTGCCGCCGGTATCGGTGGAAAGCTGTATGAGGGCATGCTCTCCGCCGGTGTTGCGGCCCGCGCTCGCCTCCACCGGCACAACGATAATACTGTAAACCAGCGCCTCGGATTGCAGGGCGGCGCGCAGCGCCTCGGCATAGCTGGTGCTGCTGACGGTATCGCCGCCATCGGTAATCAGCACCAGCACCTTTCTTCCCTGCCGGGAAAGGAGGGCATCGGCCCCCAGATAGATAGCGTCATAAAGAGCGGTGGCGCCTCCCACGCTGATGCTGCGAATGCCCCGGTCGATGCGGTTCAGGTTCGATGTGAACCCCACGACCTGGGTCACTGCCTGATCGAATTGGTAAAGCGACAGGGAATCCTGCTTGCGCAAGATGGAATGGACAAAATCCCGCGCGGCTTCGAGCTCCAGGCGGATTTCACGCCGCGTGCTCGAACTGGTGTCCACCGCCAGCACGATGGAAAGTGGCAGTTGCGACTCGCGGCTGAAGACCGCGATCTTTTGCGGCACGCCATCCTCAAACAGCTCGAACTGGTCTTTCGTCAGGTTGCCGACCGGCGCGCCATGCTCATCGGTCACGGTGGCAAATACGTTCACCAGATGGACATCGACCTTGAAGGTCGTCTCCGGATTGCTTTGCTCTGGGGCCGTGTCTTGCGCCCTCGCATAGGGGCGCGCCAGCAGGAGCACCCCCAGCAGAAGACATTGTATTTTCAACCTCAATCCTGCCCCCCGTGCTCCGAGTTGGGAACGCCCTTCCCCGTGGCTCTTGCGCGGATTTCTTCCGGAAACGGCTCTCCATCCGCCCACACCGCGCCATCCACAAAATATTCCTTCTTCCAGATAGGGACGGTGCGCTTCAGGGTGTCAATGGCAAAGCGGCAGGCGTCGAAGGCCGCTCCACGATGGGCCGCGGCCACGGCGATCAGCACGCTGGTCTCGCTGATCTCAATGCGTCCCAGGCGATGCACGATTACAATCTCGCGGATGTCGTAATTGTTCAGGGCCTTTTCCGCCAAGGCATTCATCTGCGTCAGGGCCATCGGCTCGTAGGCCTCATAATCCAGATACAGCGTCTCGCGCCCACGAGTATTGTTGCGCACAATGCCTTCGAAAACGACCACCGCGCCATCTTCTCCCTGCCTGAGGCCGGCAAGGAAGCTGGTGGAGATGCGCTCGCGCACGATCTCGCAGCGAAAGCTCGTTCCCGGTGCGATCTGCGGGCCGTCCCCGGTTTTCCCGTCGGAAGTTGGCGGAGAATCCAAGCCACCGCTGACCGGCGGCAGCAGGGCCACTTCATCGCCATCGTTCAAACGATGGTCCAATTGCACATATTGCTGATTGACGGACAAGGCCAGTACCGGAAAGAGGGTCCTCTGCTCGGGGGCCTGGCGGCGATAGACCTCGATCACATCGGCCATGGTCGCGCCCGGATTGAGCTCCAACTCCTCCCACCCGCGCTGATAAATATCTTTAAGCACCCCAAACAGCAGTACGCGCACGCGCATGTAGATAGGATACGCGAGAGGGCAATCCAAAGCCTCTCCTGGCTAAAAAGTCTTCCGCAAAAACCAATAAAAAAGCGGCACCCCATCTCTGGAATGCCGCTTTGTGAATGGATTGTTTCAGCCTACCTGCTGCAGCACCTGTTCGCGCTCTTCTTCGTTCTGCCGCTTTTCTATCTCGTCCTGCGGCAGGGCGATGGTAAGCACCTCATCGATGCTGGTCACGTAATGGACGTTCAGGCCCTCAAGCTGGTCCGCCGTGAGGTCCTCTTCTACGTTCTGGCGGTTTTCCGCCGGGAGGATCACATCCCTGACGCTCGCCCGCTTGGCTGCCAGCACCTTCTCCTTGATGCCGCCCACGGGAAGCACATTGCCGCTCAGCGTGATCTCCCCTGTCATGGCCAGCAAGGGACGAATTTGTTTGTTCGTCAGCAATGAGGCCAGGGCAGTGGCCATGGTTACGCCAGCCGAAGGACCGTCCTTGGGGATTGCCCCTGCGGGCACATGGATATGAATGTCGCTTTCCTTGAGAAAATCTTCATCCAGTCCCAGCGCCTTGGCATTGGAGCGCACCCAGGTCAGGGCCGCCTGCATGGATTCCTGCATCACCTGGCCGAGCTGCCCGGTCATGGTGAAGTTGCCCTTCCCTTTCATGCGATTGGCCTCCACGAAGAGCACATCTCCGCCCGCCGGGGTCCATG
>CAYTQA010000396.1:0-2778 GCA_964439495.1 uncultured Terriglobales bacterium
GGTGGCATCTTCAATCGGGGATTCGTTCGTGCCTACTGCAAATACCTGGGCATGGATGAAGAAGAGATGGTGGCCGAATTCGATGCGGCCCTTCAGGCGCATGAGGCCGAACAGCTCAAATTGCTTCCGGTTGAACCGGTACCAGATAAGAAACCAACCCAGTTCAAGCTTCCGCCCAAAGAGTACGTCGCGGGTGCAATCGTCGCGGCTATCCTGGTAATGGGAGCAGCAACGTGGTGGCTGAGCAGCTCGTCACGCCGGCCAAGCTCCGATGCCAGCGCTCCTGCCGCCTCTTCCGCGCCTCTTTCCGGGCAATCCAACCCCGCCAATCTACAGCCCACGCCCGCAAAAGAAATGCTGTCTAAGGCCGAAGTCCCGGATTCCATGCAGAAAGCCGATGCCTCTCCATGTCACAATTAATCACCCAATGTAAAAGCGGAAAAGAAGGCGCCCACCAAGGCGGCGATCTCGCTGGAAGTACGTACCCATGAGGATTCCTGGGTCTCCATCATGGCCGATGGCAAGATGCTGATGGAAGGCATTATGCCGGCAGAAAGCTCCAAGCACTTTCGGGCACAGAAGAATATGGTGTTGAAGACGGGAAACGCCGGCGGCGTAGAGATCTCCTACAATGGTAAGCCTTTGCCGCCGCTGGGAACGACCAATGAGGTAAAGTCCCTTACTTTCACTCCGCAAGGCCTGCTGCAATAACTCCATTCACCTCCTTATTTCTGCTATTAGGCTGTATTCCAGCGCCTCTCAGGTAAATTATGGATTTTCTTACCGTTTTTACTACGTATAATGTTGCTAACGGAAAGAACTCCTTAAGACCGGACTGTGCCTGAAACGCCACTGGAATACTTGAGCCACATCTTTCCTGTACCGTAGCCACGCTTTGCCGGGCGCCTCAACGTCTGGGAATAGAGAAAGCTGCGGAATCGTTATTAAAAGAAAATGGGAGGAGTACCAGCTTTGTCTTCCAAGCCTTCAAAGGACCGTTTTTTATTTACTTCCGAGTCAGTGACCGAAGGTCATCCTGACAAAATTGCAGACCAGATCTCTGACGCTATTCTCGATGCTTGCCTGGAAAAAGATCCATACAGCCGTGTAGCTTGTGAGACCCTTTTAACCACCGGGCTGGCTTTTATCGCCGGTGAAATTACCACCGAAGCTTATGTGGATTTTCCCTCCATCGTTCGCGGCACCGTCACTTCGGTCGGCTATACCGATGCGCTCTTCGGCTTCGACTCCAATACCTGCGCGGTGATTTCCTCGATCCACGCGCAATCGCCGGATATCGCCATGGGAGTGGATACGGGCGGGGCCGGCGACCAGGGCATGATGTTCGGCTATGCGTCGAACGAAAATGAAGACTACATGCCTACCCCGATTTCATTGGCCCACAAGCTCACCCGGCGGCTTTCTGAAGTCCGCAAGAGTGGCCAGCTCGAGTACCTCCGTCCAGACGGCAAATCCCAGGTTACCGTTGAATACGACAGCAATCACAAGCCGGTCCGCGTTGACGCGGTGGTGCTCTCCACCCAACACTCCGAAATGGTGGAAAACAGAAAGCTGCATGCCGATGTCCTTCAGCATGTAATTCAGGCGGCCATCCCGGAAAACCTGCTCGATGAAAATACCAAGTACCACATCAATCCAACCGGACGCTTCGTGGTCGGCGGCCCCATGGGCGATACCGGCCTCACTGGCCGCAAGATCATCGTGGACACCTACGGTGGCATGGGACGCCATGGCGGCGGCGCATTTTCCGGCAAAGACCCGACAAAGGTAGACCGGTCGGCCTGCTACATGGCACGCTACATTGCAAAGAACATCGTTGCCGCCGGGCTGGCGGAGCGGGCCGAGGTACAGCTTGCTTATGCTATTGGCGTGGCGGACCCGGTCAGCGTGCTCATCCAGACCTTCGGTACGGGCAAAGTCGAAGAAAACCGGCTGGAAGAGCTGGTGCGCGCTAATTTCAAGCTCACTCCCAAAGGGATCATTGAGAGTCTGAATCTGCGTCGCCCCATCTACCGAAAGACGGCTGCTTACGGTCATTTTGGCCGTAAGGAGAAGGAATTTACCTGGGAAGCCACCGATAAGGCGAGCGCGTTGCGGGACCAGGCTGGAATCAAGTCAGTCGCGAACAGCGCAAAATAACCAACCCGATCCGGCGCGTCACACTGCTGGCGCGCCGATTTACCAATCCCGAAAATTGCGAAAATTTAAAGATTAAAAGATTAGAGGAGAGAATGGGAACAGCAACCGCGGCACAAGTCCCCTGTGATGTGAAGAGCCTTGAACTGGCTGACCAGGGAAAAAAGAGAATTGAATGGGCAAACCAGTCCATGCCGGTGTTACAAAGTATCCGCAAGGACTTCATCAAACATCAGCCTTTGAAGGACATTCGCATTGCGGCGTGCCTGCACGTCACTACCGAGACTGCAAATCTGGCGATCACCTTGCGCGACGGCGGTGCGGACGTGGTGCTCTGCGCGTCGAATCCGCTGAGCACGCAGGACGATGTGGCCGCGTCTCTGGTGCGCGACTACAATATCCCGGTCTTTGCCATCAAGGGCGAGGACAACGATACCTATTATTCACACATCATGAGCGCGCTTGACCATAAACCGCAGATCACCATGGATGACGGAGCGGACCTGGTGACGGTTGCGTTTACCAAGCGTACCGATGTGATAGATGGAATCATTGCCGGGACCGAAGAGACCACCACGGGCGTGATCCGCCTGCGCGCCATGGCCAAGGCGGGAGAGCTGC
>CAYTQA010000397.1:0-2317 GCA_964439495.1 uncultured Terriglobales bacterium
AGAGCGATCCCTTCGTTCTTAAGGGAGAAGGGGAAGGCGGCAAAGACTTATTTCCGGTGCGCTATGCCGCGACTCGGGTTTTACAGCAGAAAGGTGCATCGATTCAGAAGTGAGGTCCAACACTGTCATCGCTCCATGACGTTCCAAGGCCTGTATTGAACCCCTGTTCTGTCTCGACGGTTATGCCATAATCAACTCGGATATTCTGCTTGCGTGCCCTAGTACGTAGCGAAAGCCAGCAACGGAGGACCCCACTCATCCATGCAATCCCCGGCCCCCGCCCCAGCAGTGCGGCTTGAGTATGCATCGCAGCGCAAATTCCGCGCCCGCAACAAAATCCATTACCGGCTGTCCCACTGGCCGATCTGGATCACCGTCTTTTATCTAGCCCCCGGCCCGATGACCTTCACCCTCTTCGCCCACGGCATCAATCGCGCCATGGGGCTCTGGCTCGCTGCCGTTGTCCTTGGCACCGGGACCGCCGGGCTGTTGGGCAAACTTCCCGGCGTCGAACCCCAGCCATATATTCTTCGCTTCACCGAAGATCGTCCCAATCCCATCTACCGCCGCATCTGCTACACACTGGCCTGGAGCGAACTGATCACCTATGCCGCGCTGAATGTTGCCGGGCTGCTCGATGCCATCCTCTTCGGCAAGTGGCACCTCCAGCAGATTTACGCCTTCGGCTACTTCCCTATCGCGGGCGCGATCTGGATCCTTGGCGCCCTTGGCCGCCTGCCGCGGGTAAAGCCTTCCACCCAGGGCGAAGGTGACGAGCGCCGCTACTTCTATGGGACGGTCTGGTCCGTGCCGCTGGCCCAGGTCTCACTGTGGATCACATGGACGCTGCTGCCCCGCACCCGTTGGGCTGACGCCGTCAAGCTCGGCATCTTTCTGGGCATTATTTTGCTGATGGGAAGCTTCGCCGTTCGGGGCCTACTGCCGCGCACTCGCAAGATCGTCCCCGGAGAATGGGCGGTATGCGACTAAAAAATCGCTGACCTTTTGCAGTTGCAAAGAATTCACTCTTCGGCTGGTCCCGTGCTGAGTCAGTACATCCGCGCCGCCGCATTCATTCGTTCAGCGGTCTTGTAAGCATCAATCATTCCGTAGATCCAGAGAATGGGGAGCAGCAGCCAGCCGATTCCCAGCATCATCGTCAGCGGGAGCGAGAACACAGCAACCAGAAAAAGACCAATGCCTTTGCCTGCGTCTCCCGCATAGATGTGGCCAAGACCGATAATAAAGAAAGACAGCACTACGGCCAGACCGGGACTCTTCGCCGGCTTCACGATCACCACATGTTGCATCGGGCCCACCAGGACCGCGGTTGCGGGCATGGGAGCGCCCATCAGCGCCACTGGTTCCAGCGGCTTGCCGCATTGATGGCAGAACCTCTGCCTCTCCATCGCGCGGGTCCCACATGCATTGCAATACATTCAGGAGCTCCCTGTATGCTGCCCTGGATTTCCGCAATCGCCTCTACAATACTCCAATAAGTTGGCTTGTCAATGCCGCCTTAACTACGCGAAAGATAAACATGGACTCCAGCCCGCTTGCGCCTCTCAATACTGAATTTTGTTTTCCTTTCGTTCCCATATCCTGAACGCCGCCAGCCCCTGCTCGGGCATAAGCTGCTTCATGGGAACGGCGCGCTCCTCGCGCGGCAAGCGCAACTGATCGTAAAAGGCGCGATCGTCGAAGCCCGCCTGGGCCGCGTCCTCGGCGGAGGCCGCAAAATAAATGGCGCGCAGCCGCGCCCAGTAGATCGCTCCCAGGCACATGGGACAGGGTTCGCAGCTCGAATAGATTTCGCACTCGCTAAGTTGAAAGTTTTTGAGCCGGGCACACGCCTGCCGAATCGCCACTACCTCCGCGTGCGCCGTGGGATCGTTGACGATCGCCACCCGGTTCGCCCCCTCGGCGACGATCTCTCCATGGGCAACTATTACCGCTCCAAAGGGCCCGCCAGCTTGGGAATGGGCGCTCTCCACTGCCAGCTCAATCGCGCGCAAGATAAATCGGTTCTGCATCCCTTCCATTCTGCCAACCGGCCCCGCACTCGGCCAGTTCCATGGCAGGTACGCTTTGCAATCGTCCAATCCCGCAAAGATTCAATGCAGCCCCTAAAACTTAAATCTCAATTTCGGATTCCGATGCAAGCGCGCTCACTACGTCCTCTTCTATATTCCATTGTTTCAGCAGCTTGTAGATAGTACCTAAGCTAAAACCTGCGCGCAGCATGGTGCGCAGAATTCGCGCCGCTTCCTTCTGGGTAGTTGGTTTGCGCAGGCGTTTGCGCTCCAAAAACTGGCGG
>CAYTQA010000397.1:2327-2775 GCA_964439495.1 uncultured Terriglobales bacterium
CTCTTCATTCACGTGGGCGTATGCCTGCTCGATGGCGGTTTCGATCACCTCGCTGTGGACACCCTTGGTTTTCAGGTCGGTAATGACACGCCTTTTGCCGAAGCGTTCGTTTTCCTGGCGAAGGCGCGAGTAGGTAGCGGCATAGCGGGAGTCATTGAGGTACTTCTGCTCTTTGAGCCTGGCGATCACCGACTCAACCATCGTCTCCGACGCATCGCCTGCGCCCGCCTTACCGCGCAGCAGCCGCTTCAGTTCGGCGACCGTCCGCATTCTGCGGGCCAGCACGCCCACCGCATACTCGTAGAGGGTAGCTTCGGTGTAAGTCTTCTTCGGCTTGTCGCGGAAAGGCATGAATAGCGGTTTAGGGCCGGAAGAGCACGATAACTTCGCGAATTCCCGGTTCCTTCACAGATTACGCGTTTCAAAGGGCGGCGAATAGTATTATTAA
>CAYTQA010000398.1:0-2754 GCA_964439495.1 uncultured Terriglobales bacterium
CACTCGCTTGGGGTGCGAGGGGTCGGCAGTTCAAATCTGCCCGTCCCGACCATTTATTTAAACTAACCCTCCTCAGACGTAATTTCCTCCCCAAAAGTCTCACATACGTTACGGTTGTCACGGTCGAGGCATTGACGATTGGGGCATGAACGTCCCGAATCGGGATTGTGTCATTGACCTGTTAGACGATTAGTGCCGGGCGGAAAGCATACCTAAAATCTCTTTTAATTCCTGGCGGACCTCGCGTAACCCATGATTGGAGTCTGCGGCGAAGGGCAGTGCCGCTTGCGATTTGCTGTTTTTCTGTTCGGATTTAAGAAACTGACGGGCCCCCGCGATGGTATATCCCTCGTCATACAGCAGCCTGCGAATCCGGACCACATTTTCAACGTCTTTCCTGCGATACAGGCGCTGGCCGGTGCTGCTCTTGCCGGGCCGAAGCTGGGGAAACTCACTTTCCCAAAAACGCAGCACGTAGGCTGGAATCCTGCATAATTCCGAGACTTCCCCGATCCGGAAATAAAGCTTTCCCGGAATCACGATCTCTCCGGTCCCGCGATTTGCCCTTTTTTGCTTTGACTTCATGAACTCTCTGCCACTATGCGGATACTATGTCGCCTGCGGTTCACGGGTCAATTTTTTTCCAGCCCCACGCCAATAAAAACGGCCCCGGAATTTAGGGGCCAGTAAAGAAGTTAAGGTGGACTTACCGGGCTTACTTCTTTTTCTTCGTTGCCTTTTTGGTTGCGGCCTTTTTCTTCATTGGCATAGTGTTTTTCTCCTTTTAGGAACTTTCTCCCTTTTGAAAGTTTCTTGATTTGATGCCGCTATGAATCGTGCTGCATCAACATGCTGCGCTATATATTGGGGCACCTATGCAGACCTTGTCAATATATTTTTTCGGTGTAAGTGATTGTTTTTCTTATACCCCGGTGCGAATTTGGATATTTTTCGGCCGAGCGCCTTGGTCCAAGGAAGATTCGACGCGCTGGCGTTGGCAGCTATACTCATTTCTCTTTATCGCTCTCCGCAATCGCAAGCGCCAGAAAAGCCGACACCCTGAGATTCCTGTTGTGTCGTTGCGCCGGAGGTCGGCTGCCCTCTCGCCCCGGAGGCGCGTTCCTTGCACCTCTCCTCGACCTGATAAACTAACTAGTTTGCCCGTCCGGCTCAGTCAATCTGTGGTGGAGGGCGACGAAAAAGGTTTCTTATGGCAGAGACAATGGTCGCGGTGGTAAAGCCCGGGCCCAATGCCGGCGCTGAAATCCGCGAAGTTCCCAAACCGCAATTTGGCCCTAAGGACGTGCTGGTCAAGGTAAAGGTCGCCTCCGTGTGCGGGACCGACCTGCATATCTACAACTGGGACCAGTGGGCGCAGGGACGCATTCATCCACCTCTGGTGCCAGGCCATGAATTTTGCGGACATGTAGCGGCCGTGGGAAGCGAGGTCACCACCGTGAAGGAAGGCGACTTTGTCTCCGCGGAGATGCACGTAAACTGCGGCAAATGCTTCCAGTGCCGCACCGGGCAGGCGCATATCTGCCAGTTCGTCAAAATCATCGGCGTGGATGCGGATGGAGCATTCGCCGAGTACGTGCGCATCCCTGAATCGAACATCTGGAAGCTCGATCCGGCCATCCCCGCGGATTATGCCTCCATTCTCGATCCGCTCGGCAATGCCGTGCATACCGTGCTTGCGGGAGAGATTGCCGCCTGCTCGGTCGCCATCATCGGATGCGGGCCAATCGGACTGTTCAGCATTGCGGTTTGCCGGGCGGTGGGAGCGACGCAAATCTTCGCCCTGGAGGTCAATCATCACCGCCGCAAGATAGCCTCTCAGATGAAGGCCGATTATGTGCTCGATCCTTCCACCGAGGACGTAAAGCAGGTCGTCATGGATGCGACCGGCGGCATTGGCGTTGACGTGGTGCTGGAGATGTCCGGCAAGACCCCCGGCATTCGCGCCGGCTTCAATATACTGCGGCTCGGCGGACGCATCTCCCTGCTCGGCATCCCCTCCAAGCCGGTGGAGCTGGACTTTGCCAACGATCTTATTTTTAAAGGCGCTACCGTTCAGGGCATCAATGGACGCCTGATGTATAAGACCTGGTACCAGATGCAGGCGCTGCTCAAGGCCGGCAAACTCGATCTGGACCCGGTGATCACGGACCGCATCTCCATGAGAGACTTCAGCAAAGGCATGGACCGGCTGAAGACCGGGGAAGCCAGCAAGATCCTGTTGTATCCGAATGGAATGCCCAAAAATTAATCAGCGTCTAGCACGGCCTTGGGACGATTATGAAATTGATTGCCGCAAGCCGGTCTAGCCGCACGTAGCGATTCAGGAGCATCTTATGACCACCACAGCAACCCGTCCGCAACTCGCATATCTCGCCCAGCAGATCAATGACCTGAAGCAGAAGGGCACCTTCTTCAAACTGCGAGTGCTTGAAGACGAGCAGGAGCCGGTCTGCACCTACGATGGACAGAAGGTCATCAATATTGCTTCCAACAACTACCTGGGATTGACCACGCATCCCAAGCTGCGCGAAGCGGCGCTCGAGGCAGTCCGCAAGTATGGGGTCGGTTCCGGCGCGGTGCGCACCGTGGCCGGCACCATGCGAATCCACAAGGAGCTGGAAGAAAAGATTGCGCGCTTCAAGAACGTGGAAGCCTGCGTGGTCTTTCAGTCAGGCTTTACCGCCAATGCGGGCACGGTTTCGGCGATCCTGGGCAAGGAAGATTTCATCATCT
>CAYTQA010000399.1:0-2753 GCA_964439495.1 uncultured Terriglobales bacterium
GGTATCAGGCGTTTTTTCCGCCGGACGTGACCTATGTCGCGGACCACGCCAAGCGCGCGGTTTCGTCGTTCCCAATTGCGCGCAATTTCTATTACGGCGTGGACTATCGCAACGGTACCGACATCTCCTGGTACAAAAACATTCCGGTGCCGACCTCCTATATGGTGACGGAATCGAAGTACGATTTCTTTGGAGGCTACGATCACCAGCAAAACGCCGGCGTGGTCCACTTTGGAAATCATCACATCGCACCCGGCAAGAAGCTGTGGACCTGGGGCAATGCCGAATTCGGCTATGCGTGGGACCGGAACCTCACGGATTCCGATGGTCCCTATATCGAGCTGATGGCGGGAGTATTCACTGATAATCAGCCGGACTTCTCCTGGCTTCATCCCTATGAAACGCGTACCTGGAGCCAGTTCTGGTATCCCATCCAGCAGATAGGTCCAGCCAAGAATGCGAACCGCCAGGCTGCCGTCAATGTGGAGCAGGAAGGCAATCGGATTAAGGTCGGCCTCTGCGTGACCGAGCCATTCGCGCAGGCAAAACTGCTCGTCACCGCTCACAACAAGACTGTACTGGAAGAGGCGATCGACGCCGCGCCGGGCAAGCCGATCCTGCGCGAAGTGGGCGGCGAAGGCGAGGTCTCCGTCCGATTGCTCACAAGCCAAGGCAAGGAGATCATCCAATACACGCCGGTAAAACGACAGGAGCGGACGACCCTGCCCGATCCCGCCACGGAGCCGCCGCAGCCGAAAGATATTCCGTCAAATGACGAGCTCTATATCACCGGCCTCCATCTGGAGCAGTACCGCCATGCAACGCGCTATCCCGAGCCATACTGGGAGGAGGCGCTGCGCCGAGATCCGCTGGACAGCCAGTGTAATGCGGCGCTGGGCCTGCTTAAACTCAGGCGCGGCCAGTTTGCCGAGGCCGAAAAGTACTTTCGAAATGCGATTCAGCGCCTGACCCGGCGGAACCCGAACCCGGCGGATGGGAACGCCTTTTACTATCTTGGTATCACGCTGCGATACCAGGGCCGGTTCGAGGAAGCATATGCCGCTTTTTACAAGGCGACCTGGAATTATGCCTGGCAATCGGCCGCATACTACCACCTGGCTGAAATCGACTGCGGCCACAACGATTTCGGCAAAGCCCTCGAGCATCTGGAGCGTTCGCTCGAAACAGGCTCCGGCAATCTGAAGGCACGAAATCTCAAGACGGCCATACTGCGCCGGCTGCGCGCTGTATCCGAAGCGCGTGCGTGCGTGCAGGATACGCGCCGCCTCGATCCGCTGGATTTCTGGTCGCGCAACGAATTGATGCTGCTCTCGGCCTTCGAGGAAAATCGCGCGGCGGAAGAGCGGTCGCCAGTAGCGGCACGGACCGATACGCAACTTCATCTTGATCTTGCGTTTGACTATATCGGAGCGGGCTTCTGGGCAGAGGCCATGGATGTTCTCTCCAAAGTCGCCGTTCCGCGGCAAGTTCATCCCATGGTGCTGTATACGCTTGGATACTGCGCCGGCAAGATGGGCGATCATGCGCGCTCCCTCGCGTACTGGGCGGACGCCATGAAGGCCTCGCCGGATTACTGTTTTCCGGCGCGGCTCGAAGAGATGATATGCCTGCAGGCTGCCGTGGCGGCCAACCCGGGGGATGCGAAGGCGCACTACTATCTGGGAAACCTGTTCTACGACAAAAAACGCTACGAAGAAGCGATCCATGAATGGGAGTCGAGCGTCAAGCGGGACAGCTCGTTTGCTATTCCGTGGCGAAATCTTGGGATTGCATATTTCAACATTCGCAGGGACCCGGAACGAGCGCTCTCCGCATACCAGAAGGCGTTCGATGCCAATCCCTCGGATGCGCGCTTATTGTATGAGCTGGATCAACTGCGCAAACGCATGGGGGTGCCCGCTGCCCAGCGGCTTGCCATGCTGAACGACCATGGCGATCTGGTTTCGAATCGGGACGACCTGACCGTTGAAATGATCACGCTGTTGAACCAGACAGGCCAGCCACGAAAGGCGCTGGAAATGTTGTCGTCGCGCCGATTCAATCCATGGGAAGGCGGCGAAGGCCTGGTTTCTGGCCAGTATGTGTGGGCGCATATGCTGATCGGACGCTCTTTTCTTGAGAGTGGCGAGCCGGGAAAAGCATTGACGCACTTTTCAGCCGCGCGTGAATATCCGCACAACCTCGGCGAGGGCAAACACCTGCTGACGCGGGAGACCAACCTCGATTATTTTACCGGCCTTGCGTTATATCATCTGGGCCGTGAGAAAGAAGCCCGGCAGTGCTGGACCAGAGCGGCGGCCGATGAAGGTCCAATCACCTGGCTCACCTACTACCGCGCCATGGGCCTTGAGGCGCTCGACCTCGGGAAAGAAGCTGCTAAAGTGCTGAAGGAGATGCGCGCTTTCGCGACCCGGCAGATACAAGCTGAGGCCAAAGTCGATTACTTTGCGACCTCGCTTCCCAATTTTCTATTATTCGAAGACGATCTCCAGAAGAGAAACCGAATCGAATGTGTATTCCTGACCGCGCTCGCCGAACTGGGTGAACGCAATATCGAGCGCGCCTCAGAGCTTCTGAAGGAAGTGTTATCGCTCGATGGCAATTATCTGGCTGCGCAGGAAGAACTCCGGGGATTGGACCATGCGGCGGTGAGCCAGCGGCAACAGGGTATCCAGTAACGCTGGCGACGGACGCCACGAAGTAAAAACTTACGAAGCGGCGGTATCGATGAT
>CAYTQA010000400.1:0-2742 GCA_964439495.1 uncultured Terriglobales bacterium
AGGCGCGATCACAGAATGATGTGCTGCCGCCAGGAGAACCGCCGCCAGATAGAGAATGATTCAACCATAAATAAGTATAAGAGCGATCAATCTGCCGGCTGCGTGAAAGCGATTAACTCTCTTGCGACTCAGAAGGGATCGCCCCATCATCCGGGCACTGGAAGGTGGCGTGATGGTCCTTCGCCGCATTCAATGCCTGGACGTCGTCGCCGGTGGCCATCCAGTGGCAATTGGGACAGGTGACGGTAGTCTGGACTTCGGTCGTGTACATGGATTCCTCCCTATAGGAAAGATTATTCACCCTGTCACGGTTACGAAGGAAATCAGAAGTTTCTATCCGTCAAATCAATCGAATTTATCGTTGAAATGTTCGGAAATGTTTACGGCGGAATCTGGCACGGCGAATCGCTCGCGCCGCAGCGTCCGGCAGCTCGCGAAACCGGTTTTGATGTAAGCTGTTTTCATGCTTCTTTCCGGCATTTTCCCCGCAATGACCACGCCTTTTTATGCCGATGGCGCGGTCTACTATAAAAAGGTCGAGCACAATGTGGACCGCTATTCGCGCACCCCGGTGGCGGGGCTGGTGGCGCTGGGCTCGACCGGCGAGGCGATCATGCTCTCGGACGAGGAGCAGCGGGAAGTATTGAGGATTTCGCGCGAGGCGGCCGCGCCGGAAAAGGTCTTGATCGCCGGGGTCGGCCATGAATCGGCCATCGAGACCCTGCGCTTTGCCGAATACGCCGCAACCCTGGGATACGACGCCGCGCTGGTGCGCACCCCGCATTTTTACCGCCCGCAGATGAAGCCGGAAAACCTGCTTGCCTTCTATCGTTTTGTGGCCGACCGCTCGCCGCTGCCGGTGCTGCTTTACAGCGTGCCGCCGCTTACCGCCTACGATCTGCCGGTGGAGGTGGTGGTCGAGTTGAGCGGGCACCCCAACATCATCGGGATCAAGGAATCCAGCGGCAACCTCGAAAAGATCGGGAGCGTGATCGAGAAGACGCGTCACGTCCGGCGGAGCGTGAATGTGACGGAAATCTTCAATGCCGTTACCGGACGCATGTTAATGCCCGCGCGGCAATCTGCCGAGTCGGCGGAGGCGCTGGTCCCGCTGGGAGCGCTGGCGGCGAATGCCGGCCAGCCGGGGGCCTCCACTTCGGTGATGACCGCGGAGCCGCCCTCCAAACCGAAATTCAAGATGCGCAGCAAGGAAGTGGGCTTCCAGTTACTGGCGGGGGCGGCGCAGCAGCTTCTTCCGTCACTCGATGCCGGCGCGGCGGGGGCGGTGCTCGCCTTTGCGGTCGCGGCGCCCACGGCCTGTTATGAGATCTATACGGCATGGAAGGAAGGGGACCACGAGCTGGCGGCGGAAAAACAGCATCGCATCGCGGCCTCGGCCAAACGCATAGCCAGCGAATTGGGCATCCCCGGGCTCAAATATGCGATGGACCTGAACGGCTACTACGGCGGACCTTCCCGGCTTCCATTGTTGCCGCTTACCAGCGAGCTTCGCGCCGAGGTAGAGCGCCTGATGGCGGACATCCGCAACTGACGCCCGGTCGTTCAGTCATCCGGTGGCATGGAATCCGGCCTGAGCGAGGCCGTATCTGTCCCTAAGAAAGGATGGCAATCCGCTTCCATTCACCCTAAACTGACCACCACCGAGGCTTGATTTTAAGCAACTTAGCTGGAAACCAGAGGCAATTCCCACCCTCTCTGCCCTATAATAAGTAGTTCCACCCCACATATCCCAGCGTGGCATTGGCATCCACACGGAGGACCAGGACTCTTTATTCATGGCATCAGGTGATATAGCAATTCAGGACCTTACCCAAAGCACGGAACAGAGGCGCGTGGTAAACGACTTCAGCATTCAGGTGGCGACCGTGAACGGCTCCGGCTCGCAATCGGCAAACACGATTTTGTTGCGCAGCCTCTTCCGCATGGGGATCCCGGTCTCGGGCAAGAACCTCTTTCCCTCCAATATCGCCGGACTGCCGACCTGGTATACCATCCGCGCCAGCAAGCATGGCTACATCGGCCGCAAAAAAGAGATCGACTTCCTGATCGCCATGAACCCGGAGACGGGTAAAGAGGACGTGCTCTCGCTCTCGCCAGGGGCGTCCGTCATCTATGACGAGCCGCTCAAGCTGGACCAGCTTCGCCGGGACCTGGGGTTTTATCCCGTCCCATTCGATAAAATCGTTGCCGCCGTCTGCCCTGAAGCCAAGCTGCGGAAGCTGGTAAAGAACATGATTTACGTGGGAGTGATCGCGCAGCTCCTGGGGATCGACATGGCGGCCATCGAAAAGGCGTTGCGCAAGCAGTTCGCCAAAAAAGTAAAGGCCGCCGACCTGAATATGAACGCGGTGCGCGCCGGCTTCGATTTTGCCGCCTCCTCGCTTACCAAGAACGACCCCTTCTATGTGGAAGCCATGGACGCCACCCGCAACAAGATCATCATCGATGGCAATGCGGCCACGGCCCTGGGCGCGATGTTTGCCGGGGTGACGGTGGTGACCTGGTATCCAATCACTCCCTCTTCGTCGGTTTGCGAGCAGCTCATCGACTATATGAAGAAATACCGCCTCGATGCCGATGGGAAGGCGACCTTCGCCATTGTGCAGGCGGAGGATGAGCTGGCGGCCGTCGGCATGGTGATGGGGGCGGGATGGGGAGGCGCCCGATCCATGACCGCGACCTCCGGTCCCGGCATCTCGCTGATGAGCGAGTTTGCGGGGC
>CAYTQA010000401.1:0-2734 GCA_964439495.1 uncultured Terriglobales bacterium
TGCTGCCCCAGCACGCGCTCCGTTCCGCCAGGACGGGCCAGCCACTCCCGCTCCCAGTAGCCTGTTGCGCCTCCCTGATGGTGCATCTGCTCCTCGCCCGGATGCCCTTCTTTTGCGTACGCCCGGGATGCCGTGGTGAACAGCGCATCCGCCGTAGCGCCTTCGCGGGTGGCGTGCAGAATGGCCGCATTCACCCGCGCCGCAGCCGCAAATTTCTCTTCAAGCTCGGCGGGCATTGCGCCGAAATGTACAAAGCGGGTGATCGAGACCGACAGGCCCCAGCGCCGCGCGCAGAAATTCAGCATGGCGAAGCGTTGCAGCACTCCATCCCGCGGAACCGCGTGCCGGTAACTCCGGACGCGGTCATCCACCGCCGTGAGGAGTACGCTGGGAAGAATGTTCCTGAACAGCAGCCGTTCGCCTATCATGGCCTGCATCGCCGCTTCGCTTATTCCCGGCCTCAGCGCGAGGAGCGCATCCGTGGCCAACTCGGCTACGTTTTTCCCCAGCCAGCGATACCGTGAAATTTCGCCTTCGGTCAGCCGCAGGCGCAGCGGCCTCATCTGGGCCAGGGGCAGGCCGCTCACAGCATCATCCCCGGCCACCTTGCCTTCGCCCACAATCTTGCGGACCGATGCCGCCGTATCATTGGAGTGCCAGGGCTGGATCACCGGATGGTAATCGAGGTGGGCAAATTCTTCCGCCGCCAGCCGCGGAGCCTCGTTGTTCGTCGTCAGATAATAGGACCCTTTGCTGCGCGTGATCAGCAGGCTGCCCGCGCCGGTCTCCCGGGGCAACGCGACCCGCACATTCACCAGTCCGGCCGTCGCCCAGGCGATGTTTTCGTGCCGTGAAATCAGCACCGCATCGAGCCCATTCTCCGCAAGAAATTCGTGCAGCCGCGCCCGCTTCTCCGCCAATTCCTCCTCCCGTTCGCTGGCCGGGAACTCCTTCTCGCTCATGCATCCCTCTCTGCTCGTTGTGAATATTGCGCTCTAACCGGCAGTTTGGCCCGGCTGCTGCAACATTCGGTACTGCCACCCAAAAAGAAACAGCGCAGCCGTTCCCAGCAGCGGCATAAAAGCCACCAGCAGGAAGACCGGCCGATAAGAAAAGTGGTCGATCAACATGCCGGTCAGCAGCGGGAACAGCAATCCACTCAGCCCTCCGGAAACTCCGGTCAATCCGGTCACACGCCCGATTGCCTGGTCCGTAAACAGGTCCGTAATCGACGCGAACATGTTCGCCGAGAGAAAATTGTCCGCCATGATGGCGATGCTGATCATCAGGATCGCCGCCGCGGCCGTCCTCATGTATGGGACAGCCAGGCTGAACACACACATCAGGCTGCTGCCATACATCGTAATGCGGCGAACATTGCGGAGTCCCACACCACGCGACTGTAGCCACCCCGCCGTCCAACCTCCGGCAATCCCGCCAGCATCGCCCAGGAAAAATGGAATCCAGCTCAGAAAGCCCACCTGCGTCAGCGACATGTGGCGCACGCTGTAGAGATAGCTCGGGATCCAATACCAGTAAAACTGCATTACCGGTCCAATAAAGAAACGGCAGAGCATCACCGCCCAGGCCGAAGATTGCCCCAGCAACTCTCTGGTGGCTACCTTCGCAGCGACCGCTTCTTCCCGCTGCCGTCCCGTATCGCGCTGCGTGAACCACCAGAGCGGGACCCATGCCAGGCCGAGCATCGCCGGTACCAGAAAAGCCGCGCGGAACCCGTAATGCTGCATCAGAAAAACGATGAGTGGGGGCGCGATGGTAGCGCCGATCATGCTGCCGCTGTTGAAAATCCCGATCGCCAACGTGCGTTCTTCCCTTGGGAAGAGATGCGCGACGGTCTTCATACCGCCGGAGTAGTTGCCGCATTCGCCGGATCCCATCCAGAAGCGGGTCAGCCCAAGCTGCAATCCCGACTTCGCAAGCACCTGAGATCCCGTCGCCGCGGACCACCACAGGACCGCCGCCGTCAGCCCCAGCCTCGCGCCCCAGCGGTCCATCAGCCAGCCCATGGGAAACTCGCCTGACATGAGCCCGAACTGCAGGGCCGAGACAATCCTTCCATAGGCTTCGTTCGTAAGATGGAATGCGGCACGCAGCACCGGAGCCAGTACGGAGAGCGTCTGCCGGTCGATGAAATTGATCACCGTAATAATAAAGATCAGCGCCAGGACCGCCCAGCGTCGCCGGGACCCAATGGCAGGTGCTTCATCGAGGATGATGGTTCGAGTACTGGACAATCGCCCCCCGCAACTTCCCTACACTCTGTCGAACTTCTCATACCAGGGGCTCGCGGCCGCCAGCACGCGGTTCACGTTCTGGATATTTTCCGCGCCCTTCGTATCCAGCCATTCCCGGAATGCCTGCGCGCCATGCTTCACAAATACCGGAACGCCATCCTGCCATGTGGCCCGCCCGCACAGCACGCCGTGGAAATGCACCCCGCTTTCGACGGCCAATTCCAGCGTTTCCACAAAGGTCGCATTGCTCACTCCAGCGGAGAGATAGACGAACGGCTTAGAGGTGGAAGCCGCCGCCGCGCGGAGATGTTCCTGCGCTTCTCCCAGCGAGTAAGCCTGCTCGCCCGTGAATGCCTTTGTGCCCCGCACAAACCGCATTTGCACCGGGACTTCCACCTTCAACACGTCGGCCCCATAGCGCTCGTTGCTGAACTCTTCCATCGAGCGAATCACGATTTCCGGCTTGCGCTTCGCGTAGG
>CAYTQA010000402.1:0-2722 GCA_964439495.1 uncultured Terriglobales bacterium
TATGGCGCCCTGGTAGCGCTGGTGCAGCCCAATATGAAGAAGCTGGTGGCGTATTCCTCGGTCAGCCACCTGGGCTTCTGTGTTCTGGGCATCTTTACCTTTACCCAGATGGGCACAGATGGCGCGGTTTACCAGATGCTGAACCACGGGGTCTCCACCGGCGCGCTATTCATGCTGCTGGGCATGATCTATGACCGCCGCCACACTTACGAGATCAAGGAATACGGCGGCCTGGCCACTCCGATGCCGGTGTATGCCACGCTCTTTTTGTTCATCACGCTTTCATCGGTCGGCCTGCCTCTGATGAATGGCTTTGTCGGGGAATTTCTGATTTTAAGCGGCGCATTCACCGCCAAGGCGATTTACGGAATACTGGCGACCACCGGGGTGATCTGGAGCGCGGGTTATCTCCTCTGGCTTTATCAGCGTACCTTCTTTGGGACCCTCAAGAACCACGCGAACGAAAACCTGCCCGACGCCAACGGACGCGAGCGCCTCTGCCTGATTCCGCTCTGCGCGCTGGCATTGATCATGGGCGTGGCTTCGCCGTTATGGATGAGGCAGATTGACCCGGCGGTCAGCGCCTCCATCGCCGCCGCACAAAAGACAACCGCGCATTCCGCATACAAATCGACGGGGCAAAGCGCCAGATTGCATTCAACCAAATGAACCAACAGCTCAATTACATTCAGATTCTTCCTGAAGTTGTTCTCAGCATCTTCGGCCTGCTGGTGATGCTGATCGATCCCCTGCTGCCGGAAAAAGACACCCGGCGCTCCATGGGATGGCTGGCCTTTGCCGGCGCCCTGGCGGGAATTGCCGCCTCGCTTTATCAGACCCATGCCCAGGGCACGGGATGGTTCGGCATGGTGCGCGTGGACGCGTTTAGCATCTTCTTCCACGTCCTGGTCATTGCCATTTCGGCGGTCACCATCCTGGCCTCGTTTGAATATCTGGATGCCCAGCAGATTCGCAGTGGGGAATACTACGGCCTGATCCTCTTCGGGACCGTCGGCATGGCCCTGATGTCCTCGGCGGTCGAGCTGGTGCTCATCTTCATCGCCCTTGAAATCTCCTCGATTTCCACGTACATCCTCGCCTGCTTCCGCCGCCGCGTCACCTCGAGTACCGAATCCTCGCTCAAATACTTTCTGCTGGGTTCGTTTGCCACCGCCTTCTTTCTGTATGGGGTCGCGCTGATCTTCGGCGCAACCGGCTCAACCAGCATCTATGCCATCAATGACGCGCTGCATTCCAACCACGCCATGGTATTGAGCTATGTTGCGATGGCGCTCATGTTTGTCGGCATCGGCTTCAAAGTGGCCTCCGCGCCCTTTCACGTGTGGACCCCGGATGTCTATGAGGGCGCGCCCGCGCCGATCGTCGGCCTGATGTCCACCGGTCCCAAGGCGGCGGCCTTTGCCGTGCTCCTGCGCATCCTCTTTGGGGCGATGGGCGCCACCAGCGGCGCCTGGCTATGGCTGATCTGGGTTTCGGCGGCGCTCTCCATGACCATCGGCAATATCGGCGCGCTCCTGCAGAACAATGTGAAGCGCATGCTGGCGTATTCTTCCATCGCACATGCCGGCTATCTGCTGGTTGCCTTTGCCGCCAGGAACGATATCGGCATCACCGCCGCTATGTTTTACACCGCATCGTACGCGGCCATGAATGTGGGCGCCTTCATCGTCGTCAGCCACTTTGCCCGCGCCGGAGAGCGCTACGTCGGGATCAACGATTATGCCGGGCTGGGCCGCCGGTCTCCCTTGCTGGCGCTTACGCTTACCGTTTTCATGCTCTCATTGATTGGCATTCCGCTTACCGGGGGCTTCTTCGCCAAATTCTATGTTTTCAATGCGGCGCTCCAGGCCGATCTGGTATGGCTCACCGTGATTGGCGTGGTCAACAGCGCCATTGCCGCCTACTATTACCTGCGGCTGATCGTCGTCATGTATATGTATGAACCGCAGGAAGAAGGCCGGCTGACCTTGCGGGTGCCAGTCCCGCTGGCCATCGCGCTGGTCCTGACCATGGCCGCCACATTTTATTTAGGGATCGTCCCTGGACGTATGCTCAATTATGCTCGCCAGGGAGCGCATGAGCTGCTGCCCGCTACCGTGAACCAGGCGGCAAGCTCGCATCCGTAACTGCTTCCAGTCCGTGACTTCGAGAACAAAAGGGCATAACCGGGCCGGGTTTTAACCCTGCCGAAAAGGACCGAATCGGGAATTTGGTACCGCTCTGCGAAGGCTGGAGCGCGGCCATGGCGGAAGGAATTCCTTCATGCAGCGGCTGAAGCCGGATTGATATGATCGACGAGCGGCATGGCTGAAAGCCATCCATCCCCTGTTCCCTGTACCCAGATATAAGTTTTTATTTTCACTGGCGATGGGCATAGCTGTAAGTCCCTTCGACTGCTCGCTCTTTCGCCATGCTACTGCCGTATGCGGGGATTGATGGCGGAGTACAGAAGATCGGTGAAGAGATTCACCACAATATAGGTAAGGCCGATGGCTAAGATGCATCCCTGCACCAGGTAGTAGTCTCGATTGCTTATGGCTGTGATGGTCAGTCGCCCAATGCCGGGCCAGGAAAAGATGGTCTCGGTCACAATCGCTCCCGCCAGTAATGCGCCGAATTGCAGCCCCAGCACCGTCAGCACCGGGACCATGGCATTGCGCAGCGCGTGCTTATAGACCACCACATGTTCCGGCAATCCCTT
>CAYTQA010000403.1:0-2710 GCA_964439495.1 uncultured Terriglobales bacterium
CGCCATCGCCCTGGAAATCGAGAAGGTGAGCACGCCGCGTCCCATGACCCACGACCTCATCAAGAACCTGCTCACCGGCCTTGATGCCCGCGTGCATAAGGTGGTCGTCACCGAGCTGCGCGACGATACTTTTTTTGCCGTGATCTGGATGGAACGCGACGGCCACATCATCAGCGTGGATTCGCGTCCCTCGGATGCGCTGGCGCTTGCGCTTCGCCTCGATTGCCCAATCTTCGTGGACGATGAGGTGCTGAAATCCTCCAAGCTGGCCGCCGCCGTCTCCGATCGCGTGACCAGCGAAGAGCTGCGCAAGTGGCTGGAAAACCTCAATGACGAGGACCTCGGCCGCTACAAGATGTAAGTATTTTGGCGCTACCGGCCAAAGCAGAACACCGCAACCATCCTCTTCGCCCCACGCCGTATGGTGAAATTCCCTTATGCCCGATCCCGCCGAGCAATTGCAGGCCCTGTATGTCGCCGGATTTGAATTACAGACCTTTGACCGTTTTCCCCGCGCCATGGGAGTGCTGCGCGGTCAGTGTATCGTCCTGCTGCAACCCGGGGCCAATGGGCTGGAGATGGTGGGACGTCCCGGCTGGCGCATGGGCGAGATCATGGGAGTGCTGACCGAAAAAGACGGCCGGAAGATCTTTCAATCCAAGGGCGAGGTGATTGAGGCCACCGCCGAACGCCGCGCCGAACTGGAGCGGTTTGAAAAGGACATTCGAGAGGTCCTGATGCAGTGAATCTTTTTCTGAAGCCTCATGCGGTGGAGAACACGTAACAGGGCACGGATTTTCTCCGTGCCCTAAAGGTCTAACAAGAGTGGGCTTTCAGCCCCTGCAGACCTTTATGCTTCTCCCTCGCATGTTGTCATCTCATCTCGCAGCAGGAAGATCGCCGCGTAAAAATTCCTTCCACGCAGCGGGGAAGAGCACCGCTTCACAACTCCGGCAGCAGCAGGAGTTTTCCCGTGGTCTTCCGTCCTTCAAGATCGCGATGGGCCTGTTGGACCTCGCGCAGCGGATACCGGTGCTCGATGCGTAACTTCAATTTCCCGCTGACGATCATTCCCAATACATCCGCGGCACGCTGCTCCAATTCTTCCCGAGTTTTTATGTAGTCGGCCAGGGTAGGACGGGTTACGTAAAGCGAGCCCTTCCGCGAGAGCGCAATAAGATCGAAGGGCGGCACCGCGCCGCTGGAGCCTCCAAACAGGACCATATAGCCACGCCGGCGGAGCACGTTGATCCCTTGATCGAAGGTGGTCTTGCCCACCGAGTCGTAGACCACGTGCACCCCTTCCTGATTGGTGATCTTCCTGGTCTCCTGCTCAAAATCCGATTTGGTATAGAGAATCACGTGGTCGGCGCCCGCCTCACGGGCCAGAGCGGCCTTCTCTTCGGTGGAAGTGGTCCCGATTACGCGCGTTCCGATCTGGTGCGCCATCTGCACCAGCAGAAGTCCCACTCCTCCGGCAGCGGCGTGGATGAGCGCGGTTTCACCGCGCTTCAGCGGATAGGTGCTGTGGGAGAGATAATGCGCCGTCATGCCCTGCAGCATCGCGGCGGCGGCCTGCTCAAAATCCAGTTGATCGGGAATACGCACCAGGCGCTCCACCGGGACCGCGGCATATTCCGCATAGCTGCCCGGGACGCCGGTATAGGCCACGCGGTCGCCGGGTTTGATATGCGTCACTTTGGCGCCGACTTCTGTCACTATGCCGGCAGCCTCCTGTCCGAGGAGCAGCGGCAATGGGGCGGGGTAGCGGCCTTCGCGAAAGTAAATATCCATGAAATTCACGCCTGCTGCCTTGATTTGCACCAGGGCTTCATTGGGCTTCGGCTTTGGCGTGGGCAGGTCCGTCAGCTTCATGACCTCCGGCCCGCCGGTCTGGGTAATCTGGATGGCTTTCATGATGGCATTCGATGAAGTTCAGCCTGGGGAAGCTGCACCTTTTCGGGCAGGGTCATCGGGATATGATTTGGGGCGGAGAGCGGAAGTCTCCGCCGTGAAGGGAGCTATTGGTTGGATTGGAGAGTCCCCCTCCAGCCTAATTGTGTGCGGCTGCGGCCCTCAAACTCGAAATGTCCCTGGGCTTTTCCTGCTGGGAACTTGAAAAATATTTCCTATAAGAGCAGTACACGCCATAGACCAGCGGCAACAGCGGGAGCAGTGTCTGCCAGCCAACGATGCTGCTCATGGCGCTTGCCATGGAGGCCAAACCGGCGCTCAGCAGGTAATACGGATAGGTCCAGAGAAAGACATCGGACCAGAGTTTTGCTGCATTCTTGCGTTCGGTAAGGGCGATGATGATGGCTACCGGCGCGGTATTGATAAAGAAATAAGCGGCAGTGGCGCAGGCCAGCAACAAGGCCTTGGTCCCCAGAGCGGAATCCCGACTCAGGAGCGTGTAGATAAAGAAGGCGGCGCCGAGTGAATTGGCCATGTTGCAGATATTGAACAGGGCCTTAGTGGGATCCGCTTTTCTGCCTTTCGCGAAACACTGGACCAGCGCCGATGCACAGCCGATCGTCAACGTCTCAAGCAGGCTTAACTGCGTCAGGGCAATGATCAGAAACGGCAGATTCACTGACATTGAGGAGTTGATCCCCGGCAGCCGCACTTTAAGCTGCGCCGCGAATACCGTAATCGCCAGGAATGCCGCGAACCTTGCCAGAAGGACCGGTTCGCGATGCATTCCCGCATA
>CAYTQA010000404.1:0-2707 GCA_964439495.1 uncultured Terriglobales bacterium
CGCAGGTGGAGGGCGCCCTCGGCGTCGCCGGCCAGTTGCCGGGTGCCGCGGCCGACCAGCACCACGTGGCCGCGCGCCACCGCCTGGCGCACGGCCTCGCGCAGGCCGTGCATGTACTTCTCGTGCGGCGGGTGCAGCCGGAAGCGGCGGCAAAAATTGCGGAGCAGACGCTTGCGGTGGAGCGCATCGGCGTCTTCGTGAATGAATCCCCGAAAGTTGTCGCCCAGATTTTTCGTGCGGCCCGCCTGACCGGGGTGCAACTGCATGGGGATGAATCGCCCGAGATGGTGGAAGAGGTGAGCGTGCGGCTGCGCGATCAAGGTAAAACGTCGCAGCCGGTAAGGATCGTTAAAGCCTTGCATTTTACCGCGGAGCTAACGAAGCGAATTGAAGTGTTCTCGCGTGTCAGCGCAATCGACGCTCTTCTGGTGGACGCGTTTTCGCCGCAGGCCAGCGGAGGCACGGGCCAGAGCTTCGATTGGCGGGCCGCGCGCGAGCTGCTTGCCGCCTCGCGCAAGCCGATCATCCTGGCCGGCGGATTGAATCCGGAGAACGTTCAGCAGGCCCTCTCGCTGCTTTGTCCCTGGGGAGTGGATGTAGCTTCGGGGGTGGAACGCCTGCGCGGCAAAAAAGACCCGCAAAAATTGCGTGCATTCTGCGCCGCGGCACGCAATCCGGAGACGGCGATGGCGCAGGCGCAGGCTGCGCTGAAGGAGAAGGTTTGAATTTAACGGAAACCACCACCGCAAAAACAGGGCGCTTTGGCGAGTACGGCGGCCGCTATGTTCCGGAAACGCTGATGGCGGCGCTTCAGGAGCTTGAAGCCGCATATGAACAGGCCAAGGCGGACCCCGGTTTCAATCAGGAACTGGAAGCCCTGCTCGCGAACTACGCGGGACGTCCCACCCCGCTCTTCTATGCCGAGCGCCTCACGAAAAAACTTGGCGGGGCAAAAATTTACCTGAAGCGTGAAGACCTGCTGCATACCGGCGCGCACAAGATCAACAACTGCCTGGGACAGGCGCTGCTCACCAGGCGCATGGACAAGCGCCGCATCATCGCCGAAACCGGGGCGGGGCAGCATGGGGTAGCGACGGCGACCGTCTGCGCGCTGATGGGCTTTGAATGTGTGGTGTATATGGGCACCGAGGACATGGGCCGCCAGGAGCTCAATGTCTTCCGCATGAAGATGCTTGGCGCCGAGGTGCGGGGCGTGAGTTCGGGCTCGCGCACATTGAAGGACGCGATCAATGAGGCCATGCGGGACTGGGTGACCAATGTCCGCACCACGCATTACCTGCTGGGGAGCGTGCTCGGCGCTCATCCGTATCCCATGATGGTGCGCGATTTTCATCGCTGTATTGGGCGCGAGGCGCGCGAGCAGGTCCTTCGCGCCGAAGGCCGTCTTCCCCATGGAGTGATTGCCTGCGTGGGCGGCGGCTCCAATGCCATGGGGGCCTTTTACGAATTCATCGGCGATAAAGATGTCGCGCTCATCGGCGTCGAGGCGGGCGGAAGGGGCAACGATCTGGGGTCCCACGCGGCGCGTTTTCGCGGAGGCTCTCCCGGAGTATTGCAGGGCACCTATTCTTACGTGCTGCAGGATGAGGCCGGACAGATCGGCGCGACCCACTCCATCTCCGCGGGGCTGGATTATCCCTCGATTGGGCCGGAGCATGCCGCGCTGCACGATTCCGGACGCGCGCAATACGTTGCCGCCTCCGACGAAGAGGCGCTGAATGCATGCGTCATGCTGGCGCGCACGGAGGGCATTATTCCCGCCCTGGAGTCCTCTCATGCGGTGGCCGAGTGCATTCGCCGCGCGCCCAAAATGAAAAAGGACGAGGTCCTCATCGTCAATGTCTCCGGACGCGGCGATAAGGACATGGGGATCCTGGTGAAGGAGCTGAAGCTATGATCCGCTTTGCCCATAAACCCGGACTGGTGGCTTATGTAACCTGCGGCGATCCCGATCTGGCGGCCAGCGAGCAAATTATCCTGGCCGCGATCGATGCCGGCGCCGATGTGATCGAGCTGGGCGTCCCCTTCAGCGATCCGGTGGCCGATGGCCCAGTCATCCAGCGGGCCAGCGAACGCGCGCTGAAGAATGGTACGACCCTGCGACAGGTGATTGAGCTAGGGGCCAGGGTGCGGAAGGCACGCCCCGCAGCGGGGCTCATCCTGTTCTCTTACTGGAACCCCATCCTGCGGCTGAAGCTGGACCAGTTCTGCAAGGCGGTCCACGAGGCTGGAATTGACGGTGTTCTGGTGACCGACCTCACCGTCGAAGAGGCCGGGGATTACATGGGCAAAATGCGGGCTTCGGGGCTGGCGACTATTTTTTTGGCGGCGCCCACCAGCACCGACGAGCGGCTCAAGGCAATCGCGCGGTCCTCGACTGGATTTGTTTACGCGGTGTCGCGCACCGGAATTACCGGAGCGCAGCAGCAGCTCTCATCGGACGCTGAGCGGCTGGTAAGCAGATTGCGGGCCTTTACGCAGCTTCCCATCGCGCTCGGCTTCGGGATCTCCAACCGGGAGCAGTTTGCCGCCGTGGGCGCTTACGCCGATGCAGTGGTGGTGGGCAGCGCAATCGTACAGTTGGTTGAGCGGAATGGGGACAAGGCCGCCGCCAGCGTGGGAGAGTTCATATGCTCGCTCAAGGGCAGGAGCGCGGCCCTGGCGGTGACTTAGGCGATAGATATTT
>CAYTQA010000405.1:0-2706 GCA_964439495.1 uncultured Terriglobales bacterium
AGCCAGCCTGGGATGGGTTCTGGATGCCTTCGATTTTTTCGTGGTTATTTTTCTGCTGGATACACTGGCCGAAAACTTCCACGTTCAGAAGAAAGCTATTGTCTGGACCATCTCTCTGACATTGGCAACACGCCCGATTGGCGCTCTGCTCTTCGGCGCTTTGGCTGACCGCATTGGACGCAGAACTCCACTCATGTTCTGTGTCTTATATTTCTCCAGCATTACCGTTCTGAGCGGATTTGCGCCGAACTATCCCTTTTTTGCCGTGATGCGCGCGCTTTACGGAATCGGCATGGGAGGCTACTGGGGAATCGGAGCCTCCTTCGCCATGGAGAGCGCACCCATCTCCAAGCGCGGCTTCCTCTCCGGACTGATGCAGGGTGGCTATCCCTTCGGCTACCTGCTGGCGGCGGTGGCGGTGATCTTCATCCAGCCCGCCTTCGGCTGGCGCGCCATGTTCTATGTGGGCATGGGGCTGGCCGCGATTACGGTGCTGATCACGCTTCGCGCCCCGGAATCGGAGGCCTGGCAGGAGCACCGGCTGCCTTCCATCGCGGGCCTCTTCCGGGTGGCGCTGCAACATGGCAAGTCCTTCCTGTACCTGCTGCTCTTGATGACGGTAATGACCAACCTCTCGCATGGATCGCAGGACCTCTATCCCGACTTCCTGAAGACCGCTTATCATGCCAGCCGCAATACGACTTCTTACATCGCCATCTGCTACAACATCGGGGCGATCCTGGGAGCGCTGTTCTTCGGGCAGATCTCGGAGCGGATCGGACGCAGGCGCAGCATCCTGTGCGGCCTCGCGCTCTCGCTCGCCTCGATTCCCGCATGGGCCTTTGGACATACCCTGGCCTGGCTGGTGGCGGGATCGTTCGTGATGCAGGCCGGGGTGCAGGGCGCGTTCGGCGTGCTGCCCGCGCACCTCAATGAGCTCTCCCCGGACGCCGTCCGCGGGCTCTTCCCCGGCTTCGTCTACCAATTGGGCGTGCTGCTGGGCTCTCCCGGGGTCTCGGTGGAGTACTGGCTGCGCGACTCGCTTGGCTATCGCTGGGCGCTTACCGCCTTTGAGCTGGTGGTCATCTGCCTGCTGATCGTGATCTACATCCTGGGGCCGGAGAAAAAGGGCAAGGACTTCCGGCGCGCCAGCACCGCAATCCAGGCAACCATATAGTTCGCAGGACCGTTTCCTTTACTTAACCCCATCGGCCCCAATGTTTCGGTCCTGTCCGTCTATTGCTGCGCAGCCGCGTAGTTCCCCGATTGACAGGCCCTCTTTTCGGAGTACACTTTTTGCTGCCCTATTGTGCTCTGGAGAGTCCCATGAAGTGTTCCCGGTCCCTGCGTTCGACTGCCCTCTTTGTTTTCCTCGTCCTCGTATCCACCCACGCTCTTCTGGCCCAAAATTCGGTCACCATTGCCGGCGATCTGCAGCAGTCGCTGGGGTGCGCCGGCAATTGGGACCCAGGTTGCGCGGCCACGTTCCTCACCTATAACGCCAATGGCGACGCCTGGCAGCGGACCTTTACCGTTGCCGCCGGCAACTGGCAGTACAAGGCCGCGCTCGACGGCAACTGGAACGTCAGCTACGGGCTGCATACCGGCGGCGGCAATATTCCGCTCAACCTGGCCGCTCCCACTGCCGTGACCTTCTATTACGACAATAAGACCCACTGGATCACGGACAGCGTGAATAGCGTGATCGCCACCGTCCCCGGCGATTACCAGTCCAAGATCGGATGCTCCGGCAATTGGGACCCGGGCTGCCTGCGCTCCTGGCTCGAAGATCCCGCAGGAAGCGGCACGTATAGCTTTACCGCAACCCTTCCGCAGGGCAATTACCAGGCCAAGGTCGCCATCAATGAAAGCTGGAATGTGAATTATGGCGCGAAAGGCGTGCAGAACGGGCCCAACATCCCTTTCATGGTGCAAGGCGCGTCGGCGCAGATTACCTTCGCGTATGACCCTTCGTCCCACGTCCTTACGATTACCGGCGGCTCGCCGGCGCAGGACAACCATGTGGAATGGGACGGCCTGCGCCACGACTCGCGCGATAGCTTGTATCGCTCGCCGGGGGGCGCGGTCCCGGCCGGCACAGCGGTGAAGGTCCGCTTCCGTACCTATCACAATGACGTGACCGGCGTTACTCTGCGCAACTATGACGTGAATGCGGGCGCCGAGCAACTTGTCCCCATGCAGATCGTGGCCAGCGATACCTCCTGCTACCAGGAAGGGCTGGGCAGCCACACCTGCGATTACTGGCAGGCGACGGTTAAATCGGATGGCGCCGATAACTACTGGTACCGCTTTATCGTCACGGACGGAAGCGATACCGCTTATTATGCCGACAACACTCCGGCGCTCGATGGCGGGCTTGGCGCTCCCAGCGCGAGCTTGGTGGACAACAGCTATGCGCTGATGTTTTACGATCCAAGCTTCAAGAGCGCAAGCTGGGCCAGGAGCGCCGTTATCTACCAGGTGTTTCCCGACCGCTTCCGCAATGGACGTCATGACAATGATCCGCATACCGGCGACCTGCGCTATGACGATCCCGTCCTGGCGCTGCCATGGGGGACCCTGCCCGAAGGCTATTGCCACAACTACTCTGACGCGGCGACGGCTTGCCCCTGGCGCTTCAATTTGCCGGGCAGCGGCAACATCGAGCAACCGCGCGGGCGCGATTATTTCGGCGGCGACCTGAAG
>CAYTQA010000406.1:0-2695 GCA_964439495.1 uncultured Terriglobales bacterium
CATGGGCAATCTCTTTGTTGCGCATTCCCTGGGTCACGCAGGAGATGATGAGCAGCTCCTTGTCCGACAGACGCGTCTTGGGCCGCGGCGACATTAACTGCGATGCCTGCTGCCTGTAGGCTTCGATGACCCAATTGACTCCCTGATTATCGATCCAGGTCTCGCCCGAGGCCACCTTGCGCACGCATTTCACCAGCAAGTCCGGCGAGATGGCGCGGCTGATGAGGCCGCAGACTCCACGCCGAAAATACTCCACCGTATCGTCTTCATCGGCTTCCGGGGTAAGGACCACGATCCGGGCAGAAGGAACGCGCTTCAACAATTCGGAGACGCCCTCCTGGGGGTTGGTGGTGATATTGGCTTCAAACAGAATGACATCGGAGTGGAATTTCTGGGCCGCGGTCAGCAATTGACCCAGCGATTCCGCCTGGGCGACGACCCGGATGTCGTCTTCCAGGGCAAATATCTTTTTGGTGCCTACGCGATAAATTGCCTGGCTATCGGCAATGATGATTTTTATGGCTTCAGAGGTAATGGATGGCTCGCTGTCCGGCTCGGAAACCGGCCGTGCCGGGGCTTTTCCCCCAGATTGTGTTTTGGGTCCACTAGCCATGTTTTCGTAAATTAATGCCCGCGATCGAACTTGTATTCGTCTATCACTACCGCCACGGCGGTCCTTGGACCTTCGTGGGAGCAGCGTACCACACGCCCAACGCATTTCACTACAACATCCGAGGGGGTCCCAAGGATGCTGGAGGGCATGGATATATTAAATTCTACACTGGTCCCGATTTCCAGCTCGGTATCCATGTAGAAGAGGACGCCTCCGGCGGAGATGTCGTGGGTTTCAGCGTAATGTTGGCCCGTGTGCGCCCCCCGCACCTGAAGAGGCAACCGAATGGGAAAGCGTACGGAACTGCGAAGTTCGTCCAACAAGAGTTCCTCAAATTAGAGTAACAGCTAGTGCGGTTATAAATCCGATTTCCCCATGTGGAAACATTACCAAAGTACCAATATTCGCGCCATCCGCATCCGAATGGCCGAAAAAATCTCGATTAGAACTTTGTAACCTCGGTAAAGTTGAAATTTTTCGCCTTCATCGCCGGTACCACCATGTCAAAACTCTCCTCGCCGCTGGCACGCACCGGACTGCCGAGCTGTTCGATCGATGAGAACAGATCGATCAGGCTCTGGTTGAAGCGGAAATTCCTGACCCCCTGCGTGCGCTTCCCATTCTCGATCAGAAATGTTCCGTCCCGGGTCATGCCGGTAAGGATCTTCTCATAAGGATCGACCTCGCGTATATACCAGAGCCGGGTCACCAGGATGCCGCGCCCGGTTGAGGCAACCATCTCCTCCACCGATTTCTCTTCGCCTATCGGCGGCGCTTCGAAGACGATGTTTACCGGGGCGTCGCCAATCTCGTTCGGCAGTGGAAAGCCGTGTCCGGTGGGGGCAACGTTGCCCAGCTTCGCCATCCATTCGGAATTCTTCATCTGTTGCACCGTCGAACGGGCATAGACCAGGTCCTTAATCACTCCGCGATCGACCAGCGTCACCCGCTTGCGGAGCAATCCTTCGCCATCGAAGGGCGCTCCCGACTGCAAGGGATGATACACATCATCGTGAATAGTGATGTTTTCGCCAAAAATCTTCGTGCCCACCCGCTCGTTCAGGAACGACCGCTGCTCCAGCAGCGCCGCTCCGCCGAAATCCATGAACATAAAGCCAGCCAGATCGAGCACCGCCGCCGGCTCCAGCACCACCGTATACTTGCCGGGCCGGACCTCCTTCGGCCTGGCCGAGGCCGCGCTCTTCTCCGCCGCGATCTCAGCCAATTCCTCCACCTTCAGGTTACTGACGTTGGGAGAATTCGCCTTCTGCCATCCCGAGGAATCATCCCCCAGCATGGTGATGGAAACTTCAGAAGAAGTCTGCCGGTAAACCTGGGCCAGTCCCTTGGAATTGGAGAGGATTTCGATGTGCTCGGAGGTCGAGAAGATCCCTGCCGTAGTCTGGCGATGTTTGTTGGCCACCTGGACGATCTTTTCCACCGCCTGCGCCCGGTCCTGCGGGGTGATCGCCGCCGTATCCGGGAAATGCCTGTTTACCGTGGCGCGGCTGTGGTGGACCTCCGCTGGAGAGAGCATGGGCAACAGATCAGGATCGCGCTCCTGGATGGTCGCCAGATCTAACGCCGCCTCCGCCGCGCGGCGCAGGCTCTCGTCATCAATCTTATTGGTGGTTGCTCGCGCGGTCTTCCCTTCCACCACGGCCCGGACCGAGACCACATAGCCCTCTTCCGCCACATTCTGATGGATGGTGTTATTTGCGAAGCGGGTGAGCGCGCTGCGGCCCCCCTGAATGAGGACCTCGGTTTCATCCGCTTGCGAAAATCTCTGGACGCGCTCACAAATCTCGCGCAGTTGGTCCTGGTTCAGCAATGAAGTTCTCCCAATCCTGTTGTCCTGTCAATTTCCGGCAAATCTATGTTCCCTTATAGGCGCTGCCCACCTTGATCTTGCGGAAGCGCGCCGGCGCCGCTCCATGTCCCGTGCCCATGGTCTGCATGGGCTGTCCCTTGCCGCAATTTGGCGTCCCCCAAAGCGTCCAATGCTCGCGTGAGCAGATCGCATCCATCGAGTTCCAGAACTCGGTCGTGATCCCGGAATAGGATGGGTTCTTCAACATGCGG
>CAYTQA010000407.1:0-2688 GCA_964439495.1 uncultured Terriglobales bacterium
AATATGGTCGCCGGAAAGAATAAGCACATGTTTCGGCTGCTCGGAGCCGATGGAATAAATGTTCTGGTAGACCGCGTCCGCGGTCCCCATGTACCAGTTTTCGCTCACCCGTTTCATGGGCGGCAGAATCTCAATGAATTCACCGAGTTCGGTGGAGACAATCTTTCCCCAGCCTTCGCGGATGTGGCGATTCAGGGAAAGCGCCTTGTACTGGGTGAGAATGTAGACTTTGCGCAGGTCCGAATTAATGCAATTGGAGAGCGTGATGTCGATGATGCGGTAGTGCCCGCCGAAAGTTACAGCCGGTTTGGCCCGGTCGCGCGTGAGAGGGAAAAGGCGTTCCCCGGCTCCTCCGGCCAATAATACTCCCAATGTATCTTTCATGCCTGACCTTTAGGGGAATATTCCTGCTGCCAAAAAGGCAAATTCACAGCAACCATGGTTAAAGAAACTTGAACTAGCGATGGTAACACAGGACCTTCTCTGTCCCGTGGACGGCGCCGCCCACATCCAATCCAATAAAAATGGAAAAGGTGGTTAGTTGCCCAACCACCTGAACACGTTGCTTGTCGCAGCGCTATGCAGCGCGTTTATTGGAAGCCGGGTCTTCCAGGGTGATGCGCAGTGATTTAAGAAAACGCATGTCCTGGGAATTTACCTTGAATTCAGGCTCACTGCTCGCATAGACGGGAGCAGGCTCTTCCTCCCGCTCATTGTTTTTATTGAAGCCCACCGTAGCTTCCAGGACCAGGAACACATCAAAGCCTTCGTTCTTGATCTTTGCGATGACTTCGGCAATCTGTTCGGACTCGGAGAGCGATTCATTGATCGCTTCGCCGAGCTCTTTCATGAGTTGTTTTAAACGTGGATTCAAGCTACCCTCGCGCATCCGCCGGAGTGAACCAGCTTGTGCTTTTTCCCAATCCTATTCCAATTGGCATGGACCGCACCAGTATACCGGCGCTGTACTTATATATGATGCTCTTTTTGCCCCGCATGTTGATTGCGGGACCGATTCGCAATACCGCTGCTAAAATCTAGAAGTGACTGTAAATCGGCGACTTCAAAAGGCCAACCTGCTGATACGTTTCCTGGGCGCAAAGGGCCAGCAGAATGAGTACGTCCGGGCAGGGTGGTCGGCCGCTAAAACCGTGGGCGCCTCAGCCAAACATACCACCCACCTGCTCTGGCTCCAGATTACAGGCTCCTTTTTTGCCTTTTTTGCCTTTGCCGGTACGGCGGCCGCAATACGGGAATATGGCAGGTGGCACGCCGGGACGATAGGGCCAGGACGCCTATATCTCGCTATCCTGTTCAGCCTGGTTTTTGTCTATTTTGCGGCCACCAGCTTCGCGCGGGCCCGAAAAATGGAAAAAAACGGGAGATGGAAAAACAGAAGATAAGCTCTCGAAAATCATGCGCTTAGGATCGGCCAATTCGGCTGGCAAAAAGACCGCCCCAAGCTCCTCGGAGGGGGAGATCAGGGAAATCTATACTCCCCAGCAGCTTGCCGGTCCTGCATTGGACCCGGCATCGAGCTACGAACAGGATTTGAATTATCCCGGTCAATATCCCTTCACCCGTGGGATCCAGCCCACAATGTACCGCGGGCGGCTCTGGACCATGCGTCAGTATGCCGGAATGGGGGACGCGGAAGAGTCCAACAAACGCTATAAATATCTGCTGGCGCACGGCACCATGGGACTCTCCGTCGCTTTCGACCTGCCCACGCAAATTGGATACGATTCCGATGACCCCATGGCCCTCGGCGAGGTGGGCAAAGTGGGGGTGGCGATCGATTCCATCGAGGACATGGAGCGTCTTTTTGCCGGCATCAGTCTGGAAAAAATCTCCACTTCCATGACCATCAATGCCACCGCGTCCATTCTGCTGGCCCTGTATATCGTCGTGGCCAGGCGCTCCGGGGCCGATCTTCGCAAGCTCTCCGGGACAGTGCAGAATGACATTCTCAAGGAATATATCGCGCGCGGGACCTACATTTATCCTCCGCATCAGGCCATGCGCATCGTCACCGACATGTTTGCCTATGCCAACGAGAATGTGCCGGAGTGGAATGTCATCTCTATCTCCGGATATCACATGCGCGAGGCCGGCTGCACCGCCGCCCAGGAGGTTGCATTCACTCTGGCAAATGGCATCGCCTATGTCCAGGCAGCTCTTGCCGCGGGGCTGGAAGTGGACCGCTTCGCGGGCAGGCTCTCGTTCTTCTTCAACGCTCATAACGCATTCCTGGAAGAGATAGCTAAATTCCGGGCGGCGCGCCGCATGTGGGCCAAAATCATGCGAGAGCAGTTCAAGGCGCAAAATCCGCGCTCCTGGATGCTGCGCTTTCATACCCAGACGGCAGGTTCGACCCTCACCGCCCAGCAGCCCGAGAACAATATTGTCCGGACCGCGATTCAGGCCCTGGCAGCGGTATTGGGCGGCACTCAATCCCTGCACACCAACAGCTTTGACGAGGCGCTCGCGTTGCCCACTGAAGAGTCCGCCACAGTGGCCTTGCGGACTCAGCAGATCCTGGCCTATGAATCGGGCGTGGCGCAGACCATCGATCCATGCGCCGGTTCGTATTGCATCGAGGGCCTTACCAATTCCATCGAGGGCCGCGCCTCGGAGTACTTAAAAAAAATCGAGGACCTGGGTGGGACCATCAAGGCCATCGAGCGC
>CAYTQA010000408.1:0-2674 GCA_964439495.1 uncultured Terriglobales bacterium
GGAAGCTCTGAATCTGCCGGAAGCGCCCAAGCGCATCGAGTGCTTCGACATCTCCCACATCCAGGGGGCGGAGACGGTCGCCTCCATGGTGGTGTGGGAAGACGGCAGCATGAAGAAATCGGATTATCGCAAGTTCATCATTCGCACCGTCGAGGGCGTGGACGATTTCGCCGCCATGCGCGAGGTAGTGGAGCGCCGTTACAAGCGCATCCTGAGCGAAGGCGGGACGATGCCCAGCCTGGTACTGATCGACGGCGGCATTGGGCAACTGCACGCCGCGGCGGCCGCGCTCGAAGGCCTCGATCTCACCACCCAGCCGCTGGCTTCCATCGCCAAAAAGGAAGAGATCATCTACGTGCACGGCCAGGAGGACGATCCCGTCATCCTCGACCGGCACTCACCCGTGCTGCATCTGGTGCAGATGGTCCGCGATGAGTCCCACCGCTTCGCCATCACCTTCCACCGCAAGCGCCGGCAAATTCGCGACCGCGCCTCCGAGCTGCTGGAGATTCCCGGCATTGGCTCGCTGACCAGCAAGCGCCTGGTGGAACATTTTGGCAGCGTGCGCGCGGTAAAAGCGGCGGATTCGGCGGCGCTGAGCGCGGTGGTCACTCCCGCCCAGGCTGCGGCGATCCTGGAATATTTTGGGAAGAACGCCCATACTCCTGGCGCTTAGCCGCCAATATCCTCTCCAGATAGCCATGTACTTCGACGCTTAGCTTCACCGTCTTTAAGGCCTCGCGCAGCACCTCGACCGGCAGCAGCGGCACGATCTGCAGGAGCCGTCCAAAGGGCGTTCCGGGGTTGCGCAGCAATGCGATCTGCACCTCGCGGCGCAGCAACCACTTGCGATGGCGGCACACCAGATCGATCAACGGCCCCGGCGCTTCTTCCCGCATCAGCGCCTTCACCACTCCGGCTTCCACCATGCGCGAATTATTGAGGGCAGCTTCCACGATGCGCGCTTCAGGATCGAGCAGCAGCGCGGCGGCAACGCGCGAGGAGGATCGCCGCGCCAGGGTGAGCCGCTCCCCGGAAGAGATGGTCCCCAGACGGCCGATGATTACCTCTTCCGCCGCCATCTTGATGTCCGCGGGGGCCACCGGGGCGAGGGCGATCCGCATGAGCTCGAAGGTGTAGAGACGGCGCACGATCGGCAACGCAATATGCCGGGGCGCTTTGGGATGACTCGCAATGGTGACGGGGAGCACGCGATGCTTCATCAGCTCGCCGCGCTTGCTGAGCATTTCAATCACGGCGCCGGAGATATCGCGGCGCGCCAGCAATGCCAGCGCAAGTTCCTTATTCAGCGCGGGATGCTGCGCCGCCAGCTTCAGCGCCTCGGGAGAATTGTGATGCACCATCTCCTCCAGCGAAAGCCCTGCTGCGATCTCGGCGTCTGGGTTCGGCGCTGCCCCGGAGGAAGATGTCATTTTGCTGGTCTCTGGAAAAATATCTTACCCGCATCCCGTGAAAGCGGTCATCGGATTTTTATCGTCCGATGAAGGAACCATAACGATCCCCCGAAAGCGGAGCTAAAGTCGCCTGCCCACTACTGCGGACATTGCGGCGGCTGCACCGGTCCGGTGGGGACATAATTTCCCTGGTTGCCGGTAAAGCACTGGTTCACAAAGTCAACCGAGTAGCGGTCGGTAACGTTTTTGGGGACGTCCTGGGGCGAGAGCTGTTTGAATTGGAACTGCATGCTCCCATCCGGCGAGACCGTCGCCAGCACATAGCCATAGACATCGGTTTTTGCGATGGTGCTGGCGCTATGCTCCTGCGGCAGCCGATATCGTGTCGCGCCCGCCGTGCCGACGATCCATCCCGTCAGGATTTCCTGTTTATTGGCCCTGCGGCAGGCGGTGTCATAGACATTGTCCATCACAAAATGGGAATGGCTGGCCAGCACGTAGACGTGCTTTCCGGTTTCTTTACGGAAAGTGGCCAGATCGCTGTACACCCTGCGTCCGGTGATCGTGCCCCGCTCCGATTCATTCATGCTGTGTCCGGCGGAGACGCTGTCGGGAAGAGCGTCATGCATGCCCACCACTACCGTCCGGACCGCCGGGTTGGAGGCCGCTCTCTTCAACACACCTTCGAACCATTGCACCTGATCGTCGTCAAACTGCTCCGCGGAGGCGTTGTCCATGGTCACGAAATCAACCCCGTTCTGGATCCAGTGATAATAGGTCTTCAGCATGTGGTCGGAGGGATCGTCCTTGAGCCTTTGCGCCTTCACCACCGGGACATCCAGCCAGTCCGCGAACTGCGCGAGATAATCTCCACGCGTCCGGGGCGGGACCAGCTCATGATTGCCGATGCCCAAAAAAACCGGCAGCGGGCCGAATGGGACTAACTGGTTCTGGATAAAGTCGGGCCACATCGCCTTCAGGTATGCGTCCTTGGTGAGGTTGGGGGTCAACTGGAGGATGTCCTGGTCAATATTGGTGTTGGCGCGGAAGTCGCCCAGATGCCAATAAAAGGAGGCGTGATCGCGCAGCGCGCCGGCCGCAATCGCCGGCATCACCACGTCGCCGCAGTTGCGGGAATCTCCGGCATAGGCAAATGACCAGGACAAGCTGCCGGCCTTCGGCGCCGAGGTGTTGTCATGCTTATGCTGGGCCGCGAAGATAGCTCCTTCAAAGACCATCAACCAAAGCACCGCGTATCG
>CAYTQA010000409.1:0-2670 GCA_964439495.1 uncultured Terriglobales bacterium
AATCATGGGCTTGTCGTAAACCGGAAGGAGCTGTTTAGAAATTGCCTGGGTGATGGGATATAAGCGAGTACCGGCCCCCCCAGCGAGCACAATACCTTTCATTGGCGATTTCATGTTAGTGGATTTTAGCTATCTGGCTGCGCTCCCATATTGCACATTAATCCATTCGCGATAAGAACCTGTGTTTACATTCGACACCCATTGCTGATTAGCCAAATACCATTCAATGGTTTTGCGGATGCCTGTGGTAAAAGTCTCTCGAGGGGCCCAGCCCAGCTCCCGTTCTATTTTCTCAATGTTCATGGAATAACGCCGGTCATGCCCTGGCCGGTCCTTTACAAAGCTCTTGAGCGAGCGATATGGCTTCTCCGCGGGCCGCAGCTCATCCAGCAGGTTGCAGATTGTGTACACTACCTCGAGATTGGACATTTCGTTCCGCCCCCCGATGTTATACGTCTCACCTGGCTTTACCAGAGACAATACGGTGCGAATGGCGTCGCAATGATCTACAACGTATAGCCAGTCGCGCCGGTTTCCTCCGTCCCCATAGATCGGAAGCGGAATTCCACTCAGGGCATTTGAGATCATCAGAGGGATCAACTTCTCCGGAAACTGGTACGGGCCATAATTATTCGAGCAATTGGTAGTCAAGGTCGGCAGGCCGTAAGTGTGGTGATAGGCGCGCACAAGGTGATCGGATGAGGCCTTCGAAGCCGAGTACGGACTATTGGGAGCATAAGGGGTCTGCTCGGTGAACGCGGGATCGTGGGGTTGAAGAGAACCATATACTTCGTCAGTGGATACGTGGAGGAAGCGGAAGTTCTCGCGATCAGCCGGCTTCAGTGTCCCCCAATACGACCGGGTCTCTTCCAGCAGCCTGAAAGTCCCTTCGATATTGGTGCGGATGAATTCGCCGGGGCCAAGAATTGAACGGTCTACATGGCTCTCGGCGGCAAAATGTACGATGGCCCGCGGCTTATAGCCGGCAAGCAGATTGCGAATAAGCTCCTGGTCGCAGATGTCACCATGAATGAACGTATACCCGTTGCCCTCTCGAATAGAGGCGAGGTTCGAGAGATTGCCCGCATAGGTGAGCTTGTCCAGATTTAATACAGAAGCGGACTCTTTCGCCAACCATGCATGGATGAAATTAGAGCCGATAAACCCGGCGCCGCCGGTAACAAGGATCGTGTCTGTCATGATGGAGATGGCAAATTATAACCCGAATCAACGATGGCTTTGAGCATGATCATCCAGTAAAGCCAGCTTTTTCTCGTCTTCGCGAACGGCGGCTCGAAAATATTCAAGCGAAAGGCTTAGGCCGGTGCGCAAATCGATCTTAGGCTCCCATCCCAGCAGCCGTTTCGCCTTGCTGATGTCAGGACAACGCTGTTTGGGGTCGTCCTGCGGAAGCGGTTTGAAGGCGATGCGGCTCTTTGAGCCAGTTACAGCAAGCACCTCCCTGGCGCATTCCAGGATCGTGAACTCGCCGGGGTTGCCAATGTTCGTCGGCTCTGTCTCACTCGAGGCGGCAAGCCTAAGAATGCCTTCAATCTCGTCGCTTACATAACAGAAGCTGCGCGTCTGGCTTCCATCGCCATATACCGTAAGGTCTTCGCCCCGAAGCGCCTGTTTCATGAAATTCGAGATCACACGTCCATCATTCAGTTGCAGGCGCGGACCATACGTATTGAAGATGCGAACAATCCGAACATCCACCTTGTGATAGCGGTGATACGCGACGGTGGTGGCTTCGGCAAAACGCTTCGACTCGTCGTAGACCGAACGCGGTCCAATAGGGTTCACATTTCCCCAATAGCTTTCTTTCTGTGGATGTTCGTGGGGATCGCCATAGCATTCCGAGGTCGAGGCGAGGAAAAACCTGGCGTTGTATTTACGCGCAAGCTCCAGCGAATGGAAGACTCCCAGCGATCCGACTTTCAGGGTTTCAATGCCGTGGGTCATATAATCCACAGGGCTTGCGGGAGAGGCAAAATCAAAGATGTAATCGAGGGGGCCGCAGTCGTAAGGTGCAGTGATGTCCAATTCGCGAAATTCAAAGCGCGCTTCGCTGCCCAGATGGGCAATATTGTTCTTGCGGCCGGTGAGGAGGTTGTCCACGCACACGACGGAGTGACCTTCGGATACGAGCGCATCACAGAGATGGGAGCCCAGGAATCCGGCCCCGCCTGTTACGAGGATACGCATGGACTTAGAAAGAAAATTTCTCATGATCGCTTTCTGAAAGCACTCCGCGTGGAAACTTCAGGGATGCTCGCTGAGTTGCTGCTCGGTCCTCGATGAAAGCTGCTCAAGCTTGGAAGCGGGCCGGCCCACGCTTATATACATCAACCCATGCCGCTCCACGTCCTCGCGCTTGTAGAGGTTGCGTCCATCCACGACAATGGGATAGCGCAGCAGTTTGCGGATGCGCGCAAGGTCCAGCCCCGCAAATTCGTCCCAGTCGGTCAGGATCAACAGCGCATCGGCATTTTGCGCCGCACGGTACGGGTCCTCGGCATAAGAAATCTCGCCCTTCAGGACTGAGCGGGCGCGTTCCATCGCCGCCGGATCATAGGCGATCACAGAGCACTTTTCCGAGAGCAACGCCTGGACCAGAGATATCGCCGGGGATTCCCGGATATCGTCCGTCCCTCCCTTGAAAGAGAG
>CAYTQA010000410.1:0-2667 GCA_964439495.1 uncultured Terriglobales bacterium
TCATGGCAGCGGCCCTACGTCCTGGAGCAGCCCATGGTGTGGTTTCACGAAGTGCTGCGCGGGGACGGGACCCCATATCGCGACGCCGAAGTGAAGCTCATCCGCGAACTGACTTCAAAGACCAACGGCAGCCACGCCAACGCGGCAAGCGCCCGCTAAGCGGGAGCGGAAATCCGCCAGTAAACGATACGGTCAGAAAATAAAATTAAGAAAATGGGACGGCTAAACTCCGTCCCGGGGCTTCTCTTTACGGACAAAGATGGAGTCCTGTGTGGGCTCAGATTCGCATTCGATGGCCAGGGTGGTCACCGGATGGTCGGGCGGCTGCTCCGGCAGGCCGGTGAAATCCACTCGAAAACGGTCCTGCTTGAAATCAACCTTGCGATTGCTGGCAAGCAGTCTCGCGGACTTTACCTGGGTCATCAGTCCACTCAAAGCGACATAATTTCCGGGCCAGAAGTGCACATGCATATAAAGCGTGTTCCCCTTGCGGGTGAAGCTTGCGTAATTGGAGCGGCGCACCTGGCACAGGTCCGATTCATAGATGCTCTCGCCATTTCTGGCGAGCCACTGGCCGACTTCACTGAGCACGCGCACCGATTCTTCGGGAATCGATCCGTCCGGTTTGGGGCCGATATTCAGCAGATAATTGCCGCCATCGCGCACGCAGGAAATCAGATTGCGGACCACCGTCGTGGGGCTCTTCCAATCGTTATCGGCGCGCTGGTATCCCCAGCTATCGTTTAACGTCATGCAGGATTCCCAGGCGCGGCCCCCGGTTTCGGCGGTGATCTTCTGCTCCGGAGTGGAGAAGTCCCCGTGAAGCTTGTTGCGATTGTTGACGATGATGTCCGGTTGCAGCTGGAAGACCATCTGGTTCATGCGTTCCGATTCCCAGCCGGCGGCGTCCAGCGGCCACGCGACGTCGTACCACAGCACGTCGATCTTGCCGTAATTGCTCATCAGGTCGTGGATCAGTCCATGGGTATAGGCGACGAAACGCTTGCGGGCGTCTTCATCGGTTGCGCAGCGGGCGCCGTCCGGATGATGCCAGTCCATCAGCGAGTAGTAAAAACCCACGCGCAGCCCTTCGGCGCGCGCCGCCTCTACATACTCCCGCACCAGATCCCGGCCGGGCCCCTGTTTGGGAGCGCAGTAGTCGGTAAGCTTCGTATTAAAGTTGCAGAAGCCTTCGTGATGTTTGGTCGTCATCACCATATACTTCTGTCCGGCTTGCTTCGCCAGCCTGGCCCAATCGCGCGCTGCATTGGGCTTTGGCCGGAACTGTTTGGCCAGCGGCGCGTATTCGACCACGGGGATGCCTTCGTTCTCCATCACCCACTCGTGTCTTCCCAGCACGCTGTATAGGCCCCAATGTATGAACATGCCGAACCTGGCTTCATGCCACCACTTCATCCGCCGCTCGCGGTCCGCGTCTCCGGGCTGGGGCTGTGAAGCATTGTTCTCGCTCCCCTGAGGGGCTTGCGCAGCGCTGCTGCCCGGCTGCTGGGTTTGAGTTGTCTGCAGGCCGGCGGCTGCGATGGGCAATGCAGATGCCGCAATCAAAGAGGCCCCTGCGCCCTTCAACCAGCTACGCCGTGTAATTTGGTCCTTACCCATGGTCCGATTTTTCCTTTCTTCTGCGAACTGCGGAATTCTTATGTGTCCAGCGTGGCTGAGTTATGGAAAGACCACGCTGGCGCCAATGTCATCGGCAGGTGTTGTCATCCGATCAGAATACGAATCTTAACCCAAACTGCATCTCTCTGGGCGTGCCTACAATCGATGAGACAACGCCCGCGCCCTTGTTCCCAATGGTGGTCCCATTTGCCGATCCGCTGCTGCCGGGAGCGGCCAGGTTCTGGATATTAAAAACATTGAAGGCCTGAAATTGCAACTGCAACTCCCGGGTTTCACCCACGGGAACGTTCTTGAACATGGCGAAATCCATGTTGACCACATGAGAGCTCCGGAGCCCGTTGCGGCCAAAGTCTCCGAAGGAGCCCACAGGGATAGAGAATGCGCTTGGGTTGAACCATTCTGCCGCAGTCTGCTTGGCCGGTATTGGATTGCCAATGAGGTTTGGCCGGCCGTAACCGCTGACAGTTCCCACGCTGCCCGATCCGGATATGTTGGCCGGATCTCCACTCACGTTCAGGTTGAAGGGCTGGCCCGATCTCGCCTGGAAGATGTAGTTGGCCTCCCAATTCCCCAGCAGCCAGGATGCCGGACCGCTCTGCAGCCAGCGCTTTCCCTTGCCCGCCGGGAGTTCCCATACCGTGTACCAGGAAAAGAAATGCGGTATATCGTACCCGGAAACACTGTAGTTCGATCGCGGATCAAAGAAGTTCTGCACCGAGGACCCGCCTTGGCCGGCGCCATTCTCCACCCCAAAATAACCGCTACTGTTGTCGAGGGACTTCGACCAGGTATACGAAACCAGCGTCATCAGGCCCCTGGTAAATTGGCGCTGAAACTTCATCTCCAGCGCATTGTAATTCCCGTAAGCCAGCGGCATGGTGTAATGCAGCCCCGGCGTCATCCACGGGATGGCGCGAATGGCGTCCACGGCCGCTGAGTTGGCTGAGGATGGGTGGGGGGCGGCGTTGGCGTTGCCGGTATATGCCATGCGTCCATTTCTGCTGCCCACGTATGCGATTGCAAACA
>CAYTQA010000411.1:0-2657 GCA_964439495.1 uncultured Terriglobales bacterium
GAATATGTATTGGCGCGCGGGCAAGCCGGAGCGCTTTGTGCGGCCGGTGCGATGGATGGTCGCATTGCTGGATGACGAGGTGGTCCCGCTGGAATTTGCGGGAATCACTGCGGGCAAGATTTCACGCGGGCACCGCATCCTTAATCCTGGCGAGGTGCGGATCAATCGCGCCGGGGATTACGCCGAGGCCCTGGCTTCGGCCCGGGTGGTGGTCTCGCCCGCGCAGCGCGAAGAGCGTATCCGCAAGCTGCTCGACTCCTCCACCCGGAGCATCGCGGGGGCGCGCTGGCGTGCCAACGATGAATTGAAGGCCACGGTAGTAAATCTCACGGAGTTTCCCGGGGTCGTCCTGGGCAGCTTTGACCGGGAATTTCTCAGCTTGCCGGAAGAGGTGCTGGTCACGGTCATGCGGGACCACCAGAAGTACTTTGCCGTGGAGGACTCACAAGGCAAGCTGGCCCCCAATTTCCTGGCAGTATTGAATACGGAAGACGATCCCGATGGGCTCATCCGACATGGCAACGAGCGCGTGCTGCGCGCTCGCTTCAACGATGCGCAGTTCTTCTGGAACGGCGACCAGAAGGTCCCTTTGACGGCACGCGCCGAGATGCTGAAGGCAGTCACCTTCCAGAAGGACTTGGGCAGCTATGACGCCAAATCCGCGCGCATGGTGGAGCTCTCTGCGGCATTGGCCTTATCCGTCCAGTCAACCGGCCGGAAGCTGGACCAGAAGGCGTTGCTGGAGGCGGCTCGCCTCGCCAAGACCGATCTGACCACCGAATTGGTAAAAGAGTTTACCGAGCTTCAGGGTGTCGTGGGCGGGCTGTATGCGCGGCATCAGGTCCTGGGAGAGGCTGTGGCCCTGGCCATCTACGACCAGTACAAGCCGGGATCAATGGAAGATGGGATTCCACGCACGCTGGAAGGCGCCTTGCTCTCCATCGCGGATAAGGCGGACAGCATTGCCGGAATGTTTGCCCTGGGATTGCAGCCCAGCGGCTCCAAAGATCCTTTTGCCCTGCGCCGGCAGGCGAATGGGATTGTCAGAATCCTGGCTGAACACAATCTGCCGCTAAAGATCGGCGACATCTTTCGCCATGCGCTGGCGCGCTACGAGCGCTCGGAGGTCTCGGGCAAATTCAAGGACGCAGCCTCGCAGCCTTCCAAAATCGGCGATTTCTTCCGCGAGCGCCTCGAATTTTATCTGAAAGAACGGCACAACTTTGCCTACGACGTTGTGAATGCCGTGCTGGCGGCTGGGGCCGACGATGTTCCCGACGTTCTGGCGCGCGCCACGGCGGTGAGCGCGGTCCGCGGCTCCGATGATTTTTCCTCGATTTCCATTGCCTTTAAACGCATGAAGAACATTCTGCGTCAGGCAAAAGAGGGCGGCAAGCATTGGCCGAGGGAATTTTCCTCGAATGATCTGCGCGATGAGGAGGAAACGGCGCTGGCCGCCCAGGTTGGGGAGATTGCGCCCAATGTCGAAGAGGCATGCCGCGAGCGCCGGTATGACGAGGCGCTTTCGCTGATTGCCCGGCTGCGCGCCCCCATTGATCGCTTTTTTGACAAGGTCATGGTGATGGTGGAGGACGAACGGCTGCGCGGCAATCGCCTGGCGCTGCTCGAAGGCATCCTGCGGCGCTTTACCACGGTGGCGGACTTCTCTGAGATTGTTACGGAAGGGAAGTAGCGAGCGGAGGATTCGTAGAGGTGTGCTTTACTGTACCTTCTGCAACCGTGAGATCAGCTTCTGGGCCAGGTTTTCCGCCTCTTCCGAATCGGACCACAAGAGCCGTCCGCTGATGCCGCAGTTTTTCTCGATAGCGGACGTCAGGTCCACCAGCTTTTTCACATTGGTCTTCACTTTGCCTTCACTCAGGTAATCAAGTTCCATCTCATCGTGCAGAAAAGGAGTATCCAGGCCGAACTCCAGCTCGATATGGCCGTTCTGCTGGTAAATCCCGCCTTCAAAGTCGGTGCCATGCGCCACAATCCGTACCTGGTGCGCCTTCTGGATCCAGCGGGCATCGAGATCGCCTTCGAATTCAGGGGCCCAAAGGTCCCAGAGAGCTTCGAACTCATACGCGTAGTCGCTGTGCAGGGACTCGTTGGCCAGTCCAATGGCGCGTTCCGGATCGGCGCGAAAATCGAAGGTCTGCTCAAAAATCAGGGGCTCGTTCCAGCCCACGGCATGAACAGCCATATAGCCGATTCCAGGGTAGGAACTCGAAAACGGGAATTGACGCACTACGGAGAGCGTTCTGGGCATCATTTCATTGACGCGAAAGCTCGGGAACCAGAGACTCAGGTTTAGACGGTCAGCCACTCTTGTGATTTGCTCCTACCTCTTCATTGTAAGACGTGGCGCGGCAGGTTTTGGATTCAAAAGTAAAAAAGCCCGATCCGCGTGGACCGGGCCTTCGGTTGATAGAGAGGTTAGTAGTAGTAGAGGCTGACCTGGTCGAGCCACACCGAGTAATTGGTCTCGTAATTGTTGCCATCCATCTGGAAAGCAACGTTGAGCTCGCTGCCGCTCTGCGAATATCCCCAGAAGGTCCGATTCACATAATGCTTGTTGCCATTCAGGGTGATGGAGACAAAGGTCATGCTGCCATCGGAGTTGCGCACAAATTCCTCGGTCAGGTGGTTCCAGG
>CAYTQA010000412.1:0-2626 GCA_964439495.1 uncultured Terriglobales bacterium
GTGCAGCTCATCCATGCCGCGCTTGCCCATCTCCGAAACCGGCTCAAAGACCGTGGTGACCACGTTCTTCAGCGGATGCGAGCGATGGATGCGCATGAGCAGCAATGCCAGCACCGTGGCCGCGGGATGGGCGATCACCGCCGCCGAGGTGCTCAGATCGATGTTTTGTCGCCGTCCCTTGCTCTCGAACTCGCGTTCGATCCAGGGAGAATTGACCAGCACCCCAGGCTCGGTTTCGAGCGCATAAGAAAGATCGATGACGGTGCTTCCCGAGCCCTTGGCCGCCTTCCAGTGACGCCGGGTGAAGCCTTCGTCCGAGGCGAAGAAAGCGAAATCGACATTGCGGAAGCGCTCCGGCTCGACGCTCTGGATAAAAGTCGCCTCTTCTCCCACGGATTCAAGCTGGCCGAGAGATTCATCGTCATCCAGCAGCTTCACATCGATGGCGGGAAAATTCACCTCTTCAAGGGCGTCCTTCAGCTCTCTGCCCTTGAGTGTGGCCGCGCCGACAATCGCAATTCGAAAATGGTTTGAATTCATCAGTTCTATCTATGTTTACGCCATATCAGGATGTGAGGCGGATTCAAAGGCCTGCGGTGGCGCGGGCGGCCGGCGGCGCACGGCATAGCTCAATCGCGCCAGCACGCCGGAGGTCATATAAGCCATGGCCCCGATGAAGAGCACCCAGTCGGAAAAGAGCCAGGCCAGGGCAATGAATGCCCCTAGCAGAATAATAATCTGAAATGGATGCCGGGAGCGAAAATGGACGTCTTTCGCGCTCCAGAAGCGCCAGGTGCTCACCATCAGGAAACTTACCGCAAAGATAAAGAAGACCCACGAGAGCGATTGCCACCAGTAATGCAGCGGCTCTCCGTGGACAAAATGCACCATCGCGGCAATCATTCCCGCGCCGGCGGGGATCGGCATGCCCACAAAGTACTTGGCGCCCGGCCTGCCCGGGTTCGAGGGCACAGGATTTTTTGCGATGTTAAAGCGGGCCAGCCGGCTCGCGCCCGCCACCAGAAACACAAAGGTGATGATGGCGCCCAGATGGATGAGCTTGGTGCGCAGCTCCGCATTGCTCATCTGCGGCAACATGTGGAATCCCCAAAGCCAGGCCAGGATTGCCGGGGCCACGCCAAACGTGATCACGTCGGCCAGCGAATCGAGCTCCCGCCCAAAGTCGCTGGTGGTATTGGTCATGCGGGCGATCCGCCCATCGAGTCCGTCGAAGAGGATGGCAAATCCGATGGCCTTTGCCGCAATATCAAAGTGCCAGGGGTCGGCGGCGCTTCCCTGGATGGCCTGAGAGATGGCGTAATAACCGGCTGCGATATTGCCACTGGTGAACAGGGAAGGGAGTATGTACATCCCTTTTCGGAAACGCGGCGACTTTATATCGTCCTTACGCCGCATGGGATGGTTCAGGCTCATCGCGTTCTCCCGGAAGAGACTGGCGGCGCTTCAGTGCTTCCCGCCATGAAAGGATTGGGTCCGCGCTTTGCGGCCACAGGATTCACTGCCAGCACCGTGGAGCCGCCCGCCACATGGTCTCCGATCTTTACCCGGATTTCGGCGGCCGCATCCATGATCACATCCACCCGCGAGCCGAATTTGATTAACCCGATGCGTTCGCCGCGGGCCACAGTGTCGCCAATCCTTTTGGTGAATACGATCCGGCGCGCCAGCAACCCCGCAATCTGCTTAAAAATTACGGTTTGGCCTTCGCCTTCCACTGTAACAATGTTCTGCTCGTTCACGTCGCAGGAGTCGGCCCCCATGGCATTGCAGAATTTGCCTTTGCGATATTCGACGGCGCGAATCGTCCCCGCGATGGGAGAGCGGTTCACATGCACGTTGAATACATTCAGAAAGATACTGATTCGCTGTTTGCGCTCCCCCGCCATTTCAATGGGCGCAATGGCAGTCACCTTGCCATCTCCAGGCGAGACAATCGCGCCCGCCTCCCGCGGAATGTTGCGCTCGGGATCGCGGAAAAACCAGAGAAAGAAGGCAGCCAGCAGGACAGGGACCACGGCCAGCCACGGGCTCACTAAAAATAGCAAGGCGGCGGCGGCAAACAGACCGAGAGCGTAGAAGATTCCGTCACGAACCATGGCAGGTTCTATGATTATAAAGGTCTTTTTATTCCGCCATCAGCTAAATGCTTCGTTTTTCAGGGTAGAACTGCCTTACTTCCGGTGCACCGGATATGAGAACACAAAAACCCCTCACCTGCGCCGCAGCCTCCCATTTTGGCCCGCAGGGGCCGCGGCAAGGCAGGGAAGCCGGGGGAATCAGGCTACTTGAGTGCTATGGTGCTTGAACCTTTGCTCAATTTCTTCCATTTGGTCTTTAAGGCGCAGCTTCAACTTCTTGAGTCGGACTTCTTCCACCTTTTCGTCGTCGGAAAGGTAGCGTTTTTCAATGAGGGCTTCGAGGCGTTTGGAATATTCGTTGTGTTCGTGGGCCAGCCGGCGAAATTCTTCGTCGCTGGCCAGGAGCTGTTCCTTCACAGAGGTGGACATCAGGAGACCTCCTACAGCAGTTTCCAGCCGGGAGGCTGGATAAATAACCGGGAAGGCCTGGCGGTACTGGATCTTGGCCCCACTTCCCCTACGAACAT
>CAYTQA010000413.1:0-2625 GCA_964439495.1 uncultured Terriglobales bacterium
GCATGTCCTGAATGGCGGCCCCACGCGGCGAGGTCACGATGCCGATGCAGCGCGGCAGCACCGGGACCGCCTTCTTGCGCTCGGCATCGAAGAGGCCTTCCGCCGCCAGCTTCCGCTTGAGCTGCTCGAAGGCGATCTGCAATGCCCCGGCCCCGCGCGGCTCAAGATGCTCCGCGACCAATTGGAGCTCTCCGCGCCCTTCATAGATGGTGATCCGTCCGCGAGCCAGGATGGCCAAGCCATTGTCCGGACGAAAGCGCAGCAGGCGGGCCTGGGTGCGGAACATCACAATCCGCAGTTGGGCATCGCCATCCTTCAATGTGAAATACAGGTGGCCGGAGTCCGCGGGACGAAAATTCGAGATTTCACCCTCAATCCAGACGTCAGTGTACTCGCGCTCCAGGGCGGTGCGCACGGCGCCGACCAGGTCGCGGACAGTCCACACCCGGCGCGCGGATTGGAAGACAAACCCAAGCTGTCCGGATTGCTCTTCGCGGTCGGTGGAGCCCATCCTTCGAAGTTTAGCATTGAAGGAACTACTCAATGAACATGCAGTCCCCGTACGAAAAGAACCGGTAGCGCTCCCGGACCGCATGTTCATAAGCGGCAAGGACAGCCTCCCGCTTGGCAAAGGCGCTCACCAAAATCAGCAGCGACGATTTCGGCAGATGAAAATTTGTAAGCATCGCCCCCACGATTTGAAAGCGGAACCCCGGATAGATGAAGATGTCCGCCTCACCGCTCATGGGCATCACCCGCCCCGGACGGGAGGAACGGGAAGAATGGAGGGCGCAGAATTCGAGTGTCCGGACGGTGGTCGTTCCCACCGCTACCACCCTGCGCCCTTCATCGAGCGCCTGGTTGATCTTGAACGCGGCCTCCTCGCCCAGCTCGAAGTTCTCCCGATGCAGCGTATTCTTCTCGACGTTCTCATTGCGTAATGGCTGAAAGGTGCCCAGCCCCACATGGAGCGTGACCTCGGCAATCTCGATTCCCCGGTCGCGTATCCGGGCCAAAATTTCCGGGGTAAAGTGCAGGCCGGCCGTAGGGGCCGCAGCCGATCCGCTCTCGCGGGCATAGATGGTTTGATAGCGCTCCCGGTCGGACTCGGCGTCCATGCGGGCGATATAGGGCGGAAGAGGCACATGGCCGATGCGTTCGAGCACGCTGAAGAAATCGGTGGCGGGCTCGAAGCGCAGGCGGCGCTCGCCAAACTCGCCGCGCGCAACCACTTCAGCAATCAGCGCGGGTGGGACGGAAGCATCCGGCAGGTCCTGCATGTCATTGGCATGGAAGAAGAGCTTCTCTCCAACGCCGATCTTTCGTCCCGGACGGACCAGCGCCTCCCATTCCCAGGGGCCAACCTGCCGGTTCAGCAGCACCTCAACTCTGCCTTTGAGAAAATCGCGCGCCGCAGGATTTCGCGCGCTCAGCGCCTGGGCCCGCTCGCCAGAGCGCCGGGCAAAGAGCCGCGCCGGAATCACGCGGGTATTGTTAAAGACCAGCAAATCATTGGACCGAAGCAGCTCGGGAAGCTGGCGAAAGCTGCGGTCCTGAAACGCCCCGGCGCTGCGGTCCAGGCGCAGCATGCGCGAGGAGGCGCGGTCCTCAATCGGCTGTTGCGCGATGAGTTCTTCCGGTAAATGGAAATCGAAATCCGAAATCAGCACGATCGAAATTATAAGTTCAGCGGCTCTCGAACAGGATTGCGGTTGCTCCATGTTGTGGGGTACGATACTGCCCTGACAATTGTTGGGCTTCTTATCGTATGCCTGCCAGATGCGACCTGCAGTGTCGCCAAGAGATTGTGCAATTCGGGCGCATGATGCACGACCGCCAGTTGGTTGCGGCCACCGACGGCAACCTTTCCGTTCGCCTTGAAGATGGTCTCATCCTGGCCACCCCCACCGGGATCTCAAAGGGAATGATGAAGCCGGAGGACCTGGTCGTGGTCGATCTGGATGGGAGGCGCAAGTCCGGCGCGCGCAATGTCTCCAGCGAGATCGCGATGCACCTGATGATCTACCGCATGCGCCCCGATATCGGCGGCATCGTCCACGCGCATCCTCCCACCGCCACCGGATTCGCCGCCGCCGGCATGGCGCTCGATCAGCCGCTGCTCTGCGAGGCGGTGCTGTGCCTGGGCAGCGTTCCTCTCGCCCGCTATGGCACTCCGGGCACCTCCGAGCTGACCGACGCTCTTCTTCCCCTGGTGCCCAGCTATGACGCCATTCTCATGGCCAACCACGGCGTGGTCACCTACGGAGAAGATCTTCACCGCGCCTACATGAAGATGGAGGTGGTGGAGCACTATGCCAAGGTTGCTCTGGTGACCATTATGCTGGGCCGCCAGAAGCTGCTCGGCGATGAGGATGTGGAGAAGCTGGTTGCAACTCGCGCGATTTATGCGGGAACGGCGCGAAGCTCATGCAGCCGCCCTGATGATATCGCCCATGATCCGGAGCTGACGCCGAAAAAGGGCCGCAGCTAGTTCGCCGTTAGCTCTGGCAGCCATTCCTTGCCATCAGTTTTATAAAACACCATCCCATTCCCTTCCATCCGCTCTTTAAATACGATACGTAACGGGGCATGGCTTTTAGCCATGCCGAAAGCATGTCCCAAGAT
>CAYTQA010000414.1:0-2598 GCA_964439495.1 uncultured Terriglobales bacterium
GAATATCGGCTGTGCGGCAACGAACAGTTCCGCATTGCCGCCTGCCAGCAAGGTCAGAGTGCCTTGCTCCGCGGCGGGAGTACTGCCGGAAATAGCGACATCCATCACATCGACGCCAATCTTCGCAGCGAGCTTGTGTAATTCACGCGTGGTTTCGGGAGCGACTGTACTCATCTCCAGCACCAGTGTCCCCGGGTGCGCTGAAGCCAAGGCTCCTTCAGGACCGGCATAAACACTGCGCACGGCTTCATCGTTGGTAAGGCAGGAAAGAATCACATCTGCGCTTCGTGCCAGTTCGAGGACATCATTCACAGGCACCCCACCGTTTGGCAGCAGAGCTTCTGCGTTCGTACGATTCCGATCGAATACTATGACCTTGTATCCTTGGGCAAGCAAACGTTGGGCGATCCGGCTTCCCATGTTGCCCAGGCCGATAAATCCGAGTGTTACGTGTTGTGCATCTAGAGTCTCCATATCATCTCCTTGTTATGTCTCCTAAAAGTTATGCGCGGCGCCCTATTCGGCGGCATGCCAAATTGAGCTTCGGTCGTACGCAGTCATAGCCTTCACAATTTTTGCGGTGTTTCGACCAAGATCTTTCTCTAACACGACATTGTTCTGGTCGACGATGAACGTCAGCACGCCTGTTGATTGATAATCCGCGGGGTATGCAATAACGGCGAGTCCGTCACTCACTCCTCTCACCGCATCCTTGTCCTGGCTGGTCAGAACTCGAAAGTAATAGCCGCGGAATGGAGCGAGAGTAGTATCGGTGCTGCGTTTGTCTTTATCTCCACGAACAAAATCACTGACGTATTGGCTTATGGGATCGACATCGCGCACCGTCGGCCCTTCTTTTTCTGCCAAGATTAGCGCATGGCCGGTTTGAATCGCAGTCGTTTCGTTTTCCCCGATTCGACGACACAACACCTCTTCTTTACCGAGCTCAGAATCAAAGTGCCAGCCGCCGTTGCTGGATACGATTGGGACTGGAAAGGGCCAGTTCTCGGCCCCGATGTAGAGAACCGTTGTTCCATCGGGCTCTTCGACAAGCCGATGCATCTGGTCATACTTGTGCGCAAATAACTGCCGGTCGTACTTATCTTGGAGATCGTCCCCTGCTGAAACAAGTTCCTTGTCTCCGCCCAGGATGCGAATGAGGCTAGTTTCATCATTGTTTTTCACCGCGGTGTAGAGCGAGTGGCTCGCCTGTTCCGCCGACACAAAAGCGCTTGGCTTCACCTCCTGGGCCGACGAGATCTGAGCAGTCAGCAACAAAAACGCCAACCACCCGGTTATCAGCAAGAGAAAAGCCAGCGACGCAAAGATGAGCAATTGATGCTGGGCCGATCGGATGGCATTCAATCGTGATGGAGCTGGAATTGTCAGCTGTGAACCATTCTTTTCGAAATTTCGCTTTGAGATTGGCATTGCCTTGTCCTCATATTTGTTGGTCGACTCGTAGTCGAGTAATAAATGAGTTCAGCCACAGGTATTGATTACCGGCGGCCACCGCCTCCGTGGAATCCACCTCCACCGTGGAAGCCACCCGCTTCGCCATGAAAGCCTCCAAAGCTCGAGCGACCCTCGAAGGAGTAATTCCGCGCGACACCTCCATGGTTAAAGCCGCTGAACGCTCCGGAATGCATACCGGGTTGCGGGCGAGCTGGGGCGGGAGATCCGTGGCCTCCAGAAAATCCGTGTGGACCGGCGGTTGCGTGGTTCGGCATCGCGCCGCGTTCGTGATAGAAGTTGTTTCGGTTGACGAACGTGTGGCTGTGAGAAATGTAGGTCGTATGGTTGTAAATGATGGTCCGATGTCCCCAATCAAATCCCCAGTGATGCCATCCCCAACCGTAGCCCGCAAAGAAGCCTAGCCCGAAGCCCACTCCGAACCCGATTTCCGGCCCGGGCGCATAGAGTCCCGGATACCAGAACCAACCAGGCCACACGACCACAGGGGCGCCGTAGGCAACCCACGGATCGTACGCAGGAACATAGACCACCTCAGGGCTGGCGGGCTCAATGACGATGGTGTTCCCGTGTTTGTCTATCTTCTGCTGGGAATTATTTTTCAGGTTGCCGGCGGCATCGGCCCGCTGGCGCATGACCTGAACAGCATCCATCACATTCTGCTGTTGGTTCACGTACGCGTCGCCGAGCGACGATGTCCAGGAAAGGTTCTTGTCCATGTTGGCCAGCACCGAAGGAAACTCGGTCAAGGCTTTGACACTTGAGTCCCACGGCTGCTGGTCGACGGCATCCGCGAGTTGCTTCCCCTTGAGATCTTTGTGGTCCTGCAACCAGCGATTCGCTTCCACAACTTCAGTGGGATACGTTGCTGCCGCCAGAACCTCGGCAACCAACTCGTCGGGATAGAGTGCAATCGGTGCAACCAGTTGCTGTAACTGCTCCTGTGTCTGCTTCACGACTGCAATCGAGGATTGATCGTTTGGCTGACTTGTCTGGTCAGCAAATGCGCCGGGAACTGTGGCTAGAAGCAACGAACCCGACAGTAAGATCGAAACCATTCTTTTTATGAACATGACGCATCCTCCTTATTAACGCTCAGCCGCTGTTTCCCCCAACACCTGCTGC
>CAYTQA010000415.1:0-2548 GCA_964439495.1 uncultured Terriglobales bacterium
TAATGGAGCCCGGCTACACTGTTCCGGTATTCGATCTCGTGAATTACACAGTCCCGGCGAACGCCGGAGCGGGCGACCCGCAGAACACTTATTCCACAGTCAATCGCATTGACCTGAATCCTACCAATAACACGAGCATTTACGGACGCTACGCGCTGTTCAGCCAAAATGCATTTCCCGGCACGAACGCTATCAGCCCCTACGCTGGGTATGACACGGGCTACACCAACTACGATCAGAATGCGATGTTCAATCTGACTCATACATTTAGTCCGACTGTATTGAACCAATTCAAGGCGGTTTATAATCGTCTGACTAACCAGCAGCCGCTAGGCACCGCGCCCGTGGGCCCGACCCTGTACCTCCAGAGGGGCAATACCGCTACAGTTGTAGGGGGAAAGCTTGTGGCCCTTCCCGGTTATCTTCCTTTCAGTCCGGGTAACGCAATACCTTTTGGAGGTCCGCAGAATCTCTATCAATTTTTTGACGATTTCAGCGTGACGCGAGGGACCCACCAGCTTCGCTTTGGCGGCTCTTACATCCACATCCGCGACAATCGCGTCTTCGGAGCATACGAAACTTCGGTTGAGCAGTTAGGGAACAACAGCCTTTCTCAAGGTCTCTCAAATCTGGTTTCAGGTAATCTCTACAGCTTCCAGGGCGCGGCTGATCCCAAAGGGGCTTTCCCTTGTCCAACTAGCATCACCACGGGCGCAACCATTTCGAGTCCAGGTTGCCAAATCACGCTGCCCGTAACTCCGCCCGATTTTGAACGCAACAACCGATACAATGATGGCGCTGCTTATGCCCAGGATACCTGGAAGACGACATCCAAATTGACCTTGGATCTCGGGCTGCGCTGGGAATATTACGGCCCGCAACATAGCGCTAATCCGAATATAGAGTCGAACTTTTACTTTGGGACCGGCAACACGTTGTTCGACCGTATCCGCGGAGGCTATGTAGCCACCACTCCGAATAGCCCGACTGGCGGCCTGTGGAAGTCCGACTATAAGGACTTTGCCCCGCGTATTGGATTTGCATACGATCCGTTCGGGACTGGCAAATGGTCGATCCGTGGCGGCTACGGGATTAGCTATGAGCGCAACTTCGGCAACGTTACCTACAACGTAATCCAGAACCCGCCTCATTATGCGGTGGTCTCGCTCATTGCTGGCACCGATGTTCCCACAATTCCAATTACCACGGACAATGCCGGTCCTTTGGCCGGTAGTGGCGTTACCAAGAACCTGCCGAAGGTCTCCTTGCGCGCGGTCGATCCGCACATTAAGAGCGCCTATGCGGAGCAGTATAGTTTTGCTGTGGAGCATGAAGTAGTGCCCAACACGCTCCTTTCCGTCAATTACTCCGGATCGCGAGGCGTCCATCTTTATGGTATTGCCAACATTAACCGCGCCTTCTTTGGACAGGTTTATGAAGGGGATACTCGTGGTTGCACAGGCTCAGGTGCTACTGCAACCTGCAGCCCTAAACAAAGCAATCGCCTGAATCAGCAGTACACGAATATTAACTTCCGTAGCTCTGATGCGGATTCTTATTACAATTCCCTGAACGTGCGGCTGCAATCGAGCAATTTCCGTAATTACGGGATTCAGCTCACGGCAAACTACACCTACGCGCATTCCATCGATGATCTGAGTTCGACCTTTTCGGAATCCGGCAATAACTTCAATCTCGGCTTCCTTGATCCGTTCAATCCCGGCGCGGACCGCGGAAATTCAGATTTTGATGTTCGCCACCGCCTCATCGTCGCCGCTATCTGGCAGCCCACCTTCCTGGCGTTCAAGAACTCCGGCCTGCTGACGAGAAGCATTTTGGGTGGATGGGAAATCACCCCGATTTTCAGCGTGCGGACCGGAACACCATTCACTGTATATGACTGCACGAATGGGTTCACCGCATGTCCTAGAATTATTGATGTTGCAGGCATGAAGAAGTCTGGAGGCACTAACGTTGTTACTGATCCTACAGCGAATGGCGTGAATGTTTACAACTATCTGCCGATTCCTGCAAATTCAGCTAATCCTTATATGAATCCAGTCATTGGCGCTTCGGATCTTCCGATCTGCGCTACTCCAGGTGCGGGAGGTGGATCATGTACTCTGACGTCATCTCAGGTGGGAATGGGGCGCAACGCGTTCTATGGCCCGGGATTCTGGAACCTGGATCTTGGCGTGAATAAAACCTTCCAGGTCACCGAGCGCGTCGGCATCCAGCTCCGTGGGGAATTTTTCAATGTTCTCAACCACCACAACTTCTACGTGATTGCTGGCAATACCGACTTCGCTTCTGCTGTCCCTATACAGACCGCCAAGGGAGCGATAGGAGGAACGCCAGGACCCGGTGATGAACGCCGGAACGTCCAGCTGGGCGCGAAAATCATCTTTTAACCAGAATGCAAACTTCAAAAGGGGAGCCTCGGCTCCCCTTTTTCAATTGATGGACTAAGCTCCTGCTGCATGAGTAATTTTCCATTTATAATCGAAGGTTCGACATCTCACATCAGGCGGAGCGATATGGCTGCATC